>JBGUMQ010000001.1:0-5689 GCA_045116915.1 Sphaerochaetaceae bacterium
CACTCCAGGCTGACGATCAGGTTCTTCCCCAGGATTATCCCCTGTTTCGCGAACTGCTCCATCTTGATCTGGTTCCTGGCCGCATACTGGGGATCTCCCATCTTTCCCAGATGCTCCCAGTAGAACTCCTCTTTCGTACTCTTGTTCAGAATGAGGAAATCCGGATATCTCATGTCGATGAAGGCATCTGATGCCGTTGTGATCTCATAAACGTACGGGACTCCGTAAAATGTGAGCCTGTCGGCGATTATGACCTCGCTCTTCGATTTGACGTACTCTCCTTTAAGAGTCTTGTACTGCCCGTTGAGCTGCCGGTTGTCACGCAGATAGTTGTTCTTCTTCAGCCATTTGGAGACATATCCGTCATCGGTGATTGTAAATGGGCCCTCGGTCCTACGGATCACTTTGTTGAGTGAAGGGTAGACATCGTCAATATCTGTTATCCCCCTGCCCGAGTTGAGCGTCCTGATGCATTTCTGTATCTGATCCCTCTCCTTGCGTGCGGCGGACAGCATTTTCGAATAGTGCGCCTTCTTTGCGAGTGTACGGATCTCTTCCTGCTTGTCATTTCCGAGGTATTGCCGGATACCGCCTTCAGTGGACTTGTAGATATTCGTCACTTTCTGGTTTTCACAAACCACAAGGGACGCTTTTTCCTTCATGACAGGGTGTCTCTCGATGTAGGCAATCAGATTGTCGAGCTCCTCAAGCATTTTTTGGAGTTCTGCCAGCAACTTCTTCTTGTTCATGTCTTCATCATACAATACATTTCATTAAAATTGATAAAAAGATTGAATTATTCAATCTTCTTTCTTTTTTTTAGAGAAAAGATTGAACGCCCCGCATTATACACGACTGATGGAGTTGCCCCGCAACGCCAGCGCTGAAAGAGAAACAGTCTCAGAAAGAACAGATCACGATTCCCGTGACAGCTGAGATTCCGATAAATGCGATGGGAGAGATTCCTTTTCTTGAAAACTTCCGTGAACCGAAATAAACCAGGGCCAGAACTGCGGTCATCAGCACGGCAGTCAGATCCACTGTAAAATCCTTCAGGTCCATGAAGCAGTGGTTCAGAATCATGTAAGTGCCTGTGGCCAGGATTATTCCTATGATGCAGGGTTTCAGTCCCCGCAGGACAGCCTTTACCCATGGATTCTCCAGGAACTTCTTCAGAAGCGCCATGACGATCAGGATCAAGACAAAAGAGGGGAGAACGACGGCGGCTGTCGCAACCAGAGCACCGGGGAGACCGGCCTGGGAACTCCCGACATACGTCGCCAGATTGACCATTATCGGTCCGGGGGTGCTCTCGCTTACCGCAATCATGTATGTAAGCATCTCGTCGCCGATCCATCCGTAGGAAATGACCACATCCCTTATCAGCGGGATCGCTCCATAGGCACCTCCGAAGGCGAAGAACCCGACCTTCAGGAATCCTGCAAGGAGTTCGAGATAGATCATTTTGTACCTCCGTTCCCCGAAGGATTGCCCTTGATGATGAAGATGCAGAGGCTGACGGCCGCCGCAATCATCATGAGCGCGATCGACGAGAACCTCAACGCGAAGAAATCGATCAGGAACATGGCGACAGCCGAGCACACCATGATGATCCTGGGGACGATGCGCTTGTGCATCTTCCTTATCATCTTCAGTGCGGCATCCAGGATGAGTATCCCAACAGCGATCCTGATCCCCCTGAATGCCCGGGCGACCCACTGGATATCCAGGAAATCGTCCAGGAACATGGAGATCAGGAAGATGATGATGAAGGATGGAAGAACAATCCCCAGCGTTGCTGCGATGGCGCCGGCAAAGCCTTTCTGTTTGTATCCGACGTATGTCGCACAGTTTATGGCGATGGGTCCCGGAGTGGATTCCGCAATCACGGTGACATCCATCATCTCGTCATGGGTTATCCACGCCTTCCTTTCGACACAGGAATCCTCGATCAGCGCTATCATGGCGTAACCGCCGCCGAAAGTGAAGAGACCGATCTTAGCGAATGTCAGGAAAAGATCCAGAAGGAGTCCCATCTGTCAGTGGCATCCGCACTGGTGGCCATCGGGTTGATGCTCTCCGCAATGGTCGTGTCCGCAGTCACTACCATTGTGATGTCCATGACAGTTGCAGTTGGCTTCCGAACCGGATTCGAGTTTCCCTTCTGCGAAAGCTTCCGCAGCGGCATCCGCGGAACCGCTGACCCCGGCGCAGAGAGTGATTCCGGCATCGGAAAGGGCGATCTGTGCGCCCATGCCTATTCCGCCGCAGATAAGGACGTCAGCCTTAACCGCATTGAGGAAGCCGGCCAGGGCTCCGTGGCCATATCCGTTTGTATCTACGACCTGCTGGCCGACTATCCTGCCGTCCTCGATATCATAGAGCTTGAATTGTTCCGTATGGCCGAAATGCTGGAAGATCTCGCCATTCTCGTAAGTGACTGCGATTCTCATTGAAGTACTCCTTTTATCCATGATGCTCTGATCCACATCGACCGGTTCGTATTCACAGCAACCGCCTGCGATCAGGAGCCTTTTTCCGTTGACAATGACATCCGCGATCTTTTTCCTGGCACTTTCATAGATGGCGGTCACCGTGGTCCGCGCTATGTTCATCCGGGTCGCGCATTCCTCCTGGGTCAGATCCTCACTGTCCAGGAGCCTCAACGCCTCATACTCGTCAATGCTCAGGACCACTCCTTCCGAGGGTTCGAAATCATCCGGAGAGAAGCTCCTGTATGCAGGGGTCCTTGCGATTCTGCGGCATCTGGTCGGTCTTGGCACGTTGTCTCCTTATTGGCGGATGTCGGTTACCACTATGAGGTAATTTCTGACATATGTCAATAAACAAAAGGACCGAAAGGATCGCCGTCATGCTGTCCCGGCTATATTTCTACAATTTCTAATTTTCGGTTGAACGGGGTTCTGTGATACTATGGAACACGGGGAAAGAGGCGGTCATGACGAAGAAGGAAAAAAACACACTGCTCGATCTGCTCAGGAATGAAGTCGTACCGGCGATGGGATGCACGGAGCCCGCTGCGTCCGCACTGGCCGGGGCCAAAGCCAGGGAGTACCTGGAAGGCAACGTCAGTGAGGTCAGGATCGCCGCTTCCCGCGACATGGTCAAGAACGCCATGGGAGTGGGGATCCCCAACTGTCCGCACAAGGGAATTGCAGTTGCAGTCGCGCTCGGCGTCGCCGGAGGGGATTCCTCCCGGAAACTGAACATCCTCTCGGACGTCTCCCCTGAAATGGTCGAATGCGCTTCGGCGCTGAAGACGGAACTCGAGATGGTCAGGGATGTACCGGCCCTGTATGTGGAGGTCACGCTGACATCCGATACCGGCCATACCGTTTCGGTCGCCATATCGGGCGAGCACGACTCCTTCTCCAGAATCGTAGTGGACGGCAGGACTATCGTGGAAAACGGTGCGACCTGTTACAGCAATACAAGGACCACGTCGTATTTCGATGGCATATCTCTGAAGGATATCGTTGAATTCGCGGATACTGTCGATGTCTCGGACCTCGATTTTCTCCGCATTGCGATTTCGGAGAACATGAAGATCGCCGAATACTCGGTCGGACATAGGTTCGGGCTGCAGGTAGGAAGGGTGATGTCCGAAGGAATAGGCATACCTGCGGATCTGGACCAGGCTTTCCGGCTGGGCTCCGCATACGCCGCCGCGGGAAGCGATGCCAGGATGAGCGGATGCACAATGCCGGTATACATCAACAGCGGTAGCGGTAACCAGGGGATGACCGTCACGATACCCGTCAGGATTGTGGGTGGTTTCCTGGGCTTGCCGGAAGAAAGGATACTGCGTGCGGTTTGTGTCAGCGAGCTGGTAGGACTCATGCTCACCGAGAAGAAGAACAGGCTGTCAGCTCTCTGCGGGGCATTCACGGCCTCTATCGGAACCGCATGCGCCTATGCCTATCTCATGGGAAAGGATCATGGGATCATGGACAAGGTGATCAACACCATGGTCGCGAACCTGACCGGAATCATCTGCGACGGAGCCAAGAAGACCTGCGCTTTGAAGATATACTCCTGTCTCGAGGCGGCCGCCATGTCGGTGAAGCTTGCCCTCAACGGAAACGCGCCCGACAACGACTGCGGGATTGTCGGTTCCGATTCCGGCTGCAGCATTTCCAACCTGTCCAAGATCACATCCGAAGGCATGGAGGAGACCGACCGGACGATCTACTCGATCCTCGTCGATTCAAATAAATGAACGGAGAAAGGAAATGAACGACTTTATCATCCGCTCGGAAAGGCCTGAGGATTACAGGGAGGTCGAGATCCTCATCAGGGAATCCTTCTGGAACGTCTACCGTCCCGGCTGCAGCGAGCACTATGTGATGCACGTGCTCCGTGATGACCCGGCATTCGTGAAGGAACTGGACTTCGTGATGGAGCAGGACGGCCGCCTGATTGGACAGAACATGTTCATGAGGACCCGGATCGATGCCGATGATGGCCGCGTGATCCCCATTCTGACCATGGGGCCGATCTGCATAACACCCGAGCTCAAGCGCAAGGGATACGGCAAGAAACTGCTGGACTACTCGCTTGAACAGGCCACGGCAGCGGGATACGGTGCTGTCCTGTTCGAAGGCAACATCGGATTCTACGGCAAGAGCGGGTTCGACTATGCCAGGAAATTCGGGATCCGCTACCACGACCTGCCGGAAGGTGCGGACGATTCGTTCTTCCTCTGCAGGGAGCTGATTCCCGGTTATCTGGACGATGTGACCGGAGTCTACCGGACACCGCAGGGCTACTACGTGGATGATGCCGATGTCGAGACTTTCGACAAGTCCTTCCCGCCCAAGGTCAAGCTCAGACTCCCCGGCCAGCTGTTCTGAACATCGATGATTCAGTTGTACTTCCTGCGGAACGCATCGATGACCTGAAGCTGGTCGGCTTCGAGGAAATCGCGGATCCTTGTCTGAAGATCGGAGGGTACTCCGTAGACGGCTTCGGCGATGGCGCCGCAGATGGCGCCGGTGGTGTCGCAGTCGCCACCGACGGCCATGCAGTTGCGGATGGCATCCTCGAAGCCGGATGACTCGTACAGGCACTGATAGGCCGGCTGGCAGGTGCCGTTGCAGAGCGAATGCCATTTGTAGTTCTCCAGATACCATTCCAGATCATGTCCGATGGGGTAGTAGTTCTTCTCCTCGTATTCGCGCAGGCCGTCAAGAGACATGCCCTGCCGTGCCAGGAACACCTGGACCGCGGTGGCTTCCGCGCCCATTATCCCGTCCGGGTGGTTGTGTGTGACTTCCGTCACGGCACGGCTCATGGCGATGCATTCCTCAAGAGATGCAGCGGCCCAGCCCACAGGGGATATGCGCATGGCAGAGCCGTTCCCGCAGGAGTTGTAGGGGCCCATGGAATCGTCGGCCAGCCACATGGCGAAATTGCCGCCGTAGCCGGCATAAGGGTAGGCGCGGCCCCACCTGCGCATTGACCGGACGGCGAGTTCCGAAAGCCGCCCATAGGACGGGCGGCCCTCGATGTCCCAATGCAGGATCGCATCCGCAACGGCTATTGTCATCACGGAGTCGTCGGTGAAAGAGCATTCCCCGGTGAGGAACGTGAAATCCTTCGTGTGCGTGTTGTCGAACTCGAACCTCGATCCGACCGTGTCTCCGATTATCGCTCCGATCATTTCTTC
>JBGUMQ010000002.1:0-5133 GCA_045116915.1 Sphaerochaetaceae bacterium
TTCTGTTCTATGCCCATGTTGGGGAAAATTCCGTAGTCGGGCAGGATCACGGCCGTGTTCCTCTTCTCCGGAGGCAGTGCGGTGACATCCCTTCCGTCTATGGAGATGGTACCCTCGTCAGGTGTGTCCAGACCGCAGATCAGCCTGAGCAACGTGCTCTTGCCGCTTGCCTCGGGCCCGATGACGGAGACGAGTTCGCCTTTCTCGACAGAGAAGTCCAGATCCATTGTTATCTTGCCGGCCTCTTTCTTCAGCCGGCTGCAGACCAGTCCGTATTCAGGCATCAGTTCCGCCCTCCCGTATATGACCGATTCCCAGAAGGAAGAGTATGTAGCAAATGACAAGCAGCGATGTCCCCATGGTGCATGAGGTGGCCATGTCTCCGTACCCCATGAGCCGCAGGATCTGCGAATAGACGGTGTTCAGTCCGAATGTCTCGTCCAGGGCGAACAGGGAGACCGAAAGCGATGCAGACAGGAAGAACGTCGAGCGCATCGCCTTGCCCATGATCCTTGCGTTCGTGCGCCTGAACCCCGCTCCGTTTCTGAATCCCAGAGGTGCCGATGTCTCCATCAGCGAGGCCGGGATCCTCCTTGCGACGGGGAGGATGACCATGACCTGAAGCGGGATGAGCGCAAGGATGCGGGCAAGGAGTATGAGAGTCATCCTGACCGGCATGGTGTCCGGCAGGAAGGAGAGGATTCCGCTGTATCCGAGCGATATGGCAAGAGGGCCCATCGCAAGGGGGAGCAGGGCGGGGAAGGCGGATGACCCGTCGGAGGAAAGCCCCACGCAGATGCTCCGTGAGACTAGCATGCCAAGCAGAGGTGCCACAAGCGAGGCGGCAACGACGAAGGCCAGCGCCACCAGCCAGTTCGGGTTGAGCGCAGAGAAGAGCGCCTTGTAGGAAGCTGCCGTCATTCCCGCCTCACCCTTGAGCGATGTCCATACCATGCCCAGCACGGGGAGGACAATCACGGCGCATACGACCGTCATGTAGAGGAAGGACAGGATGGCCGTGAAGGCATTGCCTTTGCCGCGTCTGACGAAGGGTCCGTCTCCGGAAAGGGCGTCGGTCTTCCTTTCCTGTGCGGAGAGGACGGCAAGGGCGACGATTGCGACCAGCGTGACCGCCAGTGCAAGCGTGCATGCATAGCCGCGGTCGCCTGAAACCAGAAGATCGTATGCTTTTCCCTGTATATCGAATGAATACGAGCTGTCGTTGAATGAATGCGGGGTGATGGGATCGAGGAGGATCCTGATGAACACAAGGGCCGCTGTTCCGAAGATGGCCGGCATGAGACGGGAAAGTGTGATGCTGAAGAAAGCCTTCAGCGGTGAGGCTCCGAGAGAACGTGCCGTCTCCTCTTTTGCAAGGTCCAGGCCCCTCAGATGGCCACCGGCCATGACTATGAAGGCCGGGATGCTGTAGGCGGTGCTGATGATGGCGGCCTTCCAGAGGCCGGGGATCCGGAGGACCGTAAGAAGGCCGTGCCTTCCGAAGAGGTTGTTGAAGCAAAGGACCATGAGAACCGGCGGGAAGAAGAATGCGAATGCCAGGATGGCCCTGAGGAACTTCCTCACCGACTGGCCGCAGCCGCTGTAGACCGCGATTCCCGGGATGGCCACGATGAATGCGGCAATAGTGCATCCCAGCGCGTACAGGACGGAGAATGCGCAGTCCTTCAGAAGGGCCTTGTCCTTGATGAACGTAGTGATACCGCTGTATCCGCCGATCACGCAGAAGATTGCGGGCACGAGGATGAGGACCACCAGGAGTAGGAGGCCGGGAACCGAGTATTTCCTGTTGAAGCTGCCGATTCTGTCCACGCCTACCATATTATCATAAACACTTGTGTTGTTTAACCGGATTTGACACAATGATGCCATGATCCAGTTCTATCTTCTTTCCGTCGTTTTCCTCGTGCTCAGCGCAGGCCTGCTCCTGACGGACAGGTTCGGGACGCATCTTCTGTTCCTCATGAACATCAAGACGTTCTACAACTCGGGGAAACTCGTGCAGACGGTCTGGATCGTCATGGGCCTGGTGATTGCCGCCGCGGTCACGTTCTTCCCCATATCGCCCGGTCCCATCATCCTGGGGGACCTCCTTCCTGCGGCGACAATCGTACTGCTGGTGCTCCACTTCATACGCCGCCTGGGGAAGCCTGAGAGCGTGGAGGATTTCAACAACGGAAAAAGAAACGCCCTCGGCTATTTCGCCTTGGGCGTCTCGCTTGTCCACTTCCTGTTTCCGTGGGTCGTGGTAGTCTGATCAGAGCACCGTTCCGTTGGGGATCGACACTCCCTTGTTGATGATTATGATCCCGTCGTGGATCGAGTAGTCGCCGTAATCGCCTTCCTTCCTGGGGATGTTGTCGATTCCGATCCTGCAGCCGTCGCCTATGCGGGCGTTCATGTCGATGATCGCGCGCTTGATGATGGTGCCCTTTCCGATTCCGAGGTTGGGGATGCCCTTTGCGGCATTGGCCTCCTTCTGGGCCTCGGTCTCATAGTAGTTGGCTCCCATGCAGTAGACGCCGTCCAGCGATGCTCCGCTTTCGATGATGGTGCGCACACCGATGATCGAGTTGACGATGTATGCGTTGGTGATGATAGAGCCTTCCGATGTCAGCGAGCTTGTGATGTTGCTGAAGTTGACCTTGGTCGCCGGCAGGTGCCTTCTGTGGGTGTAGATCGGCATCTGCTCATCGTAGAAGTTGAACTTGGGATTGATGCTGGCAAGGTCGAGGTTCGTGTCGTAGAAGGCCTTGATCGTTCCGATGTCCTCCCAGAAACCGTTGAACAGGAACGAGGCCACGGGAACCTTCTTGGTCAACTCGGGGATGATCTCCTTTCCGAAGTCGGTCTTGTCGTTGTCGAGTGCCTCTTCCATGGTTTTGGCGTTGAAAATGTAGATACCCATGGATGCCAGGTACTCGTTCGACTGGTTGACGTCCTCTCCGAGCTCCTTCTTCAGGTACTTCTCGTTGACGCGGTAGTCGCTGATGTCCAGCTCCGGTGCCGGCTTCTCCAGGAAGTGGGTGATCATTCCCTTGGCGTTGGTCTTCATGATTCCGAGGCCCGTGGCTTCCTGGCGTGAGATCGGCTTGGCGGCCACTGTGAGCTCTGCGCCGCTGTCGATGTGCCTCTGCAGCATCTTGGAGAAGTCCATCCTGTACAGCTGGTCGCCGCTGAGGATCAGATAGTAGTCTGCTTCCTGGTCATGGAAGTGCTTGAGGTTCTTGCGCACGGCGTCGGCCGTTCCCTGGTACCAGGACTCGCTGCTGTATGTCTGCTCGGCCGAGAGGATCTGTACGAAACCGCTGTTGAACTGGTCGAAGACGTACGTGCGTGCGATGTGGTTGTGAAGCGATGCGCTGTTGAACTGCGTGAGAAGATATATCATCTTGTATCCGCTGTTGATGCAGTTCGAGATCGGGATGTCGACAAGTCTGTACTTGCCTGCGAAGGGGACTGCCGGTTTTGCCCTGTCCGCCGTCAGCGGGAAAAGCCTGGTTCCCTTTCCGCCGCCGAGAATGATTGATACTACTTTGGGTCCTGACATTTCATTTCTCCTGTTTATCCATCAGTTTCTGGTATAGTGCGATGTATTCATCAGCCGATGAAGACCAGGAGAAGTCCTGGCCCATGGCCCTTTCCCTTATCCTTGCGAGGCTGTCGGCGCCTTCGGTGACCCTGAACAGCTCCGTTGCACGGTGCACGTGCCTTACGATCTCATATGGGCTCAGCTCGTCCATGAGAAGTCCCGTTCCCTCTCCAGGATGCTCGTCCACATCGATGATGGTGTCCGCGAGTCCTCCTGTCCTGGTCGCCACCGGTATGGTGCCGTAGCGAAGCGAGTACAGCTGGTTCAGTCCGCAGGGCTCGTAGCGGCTGGGCATGAGGAAGAAGTCGCTGGCGGCCTCGACGTTGTGCGCCAGCTTGTTGGAGAACAGGATGTTCACCGCAAGGTTATCATGCTTCTGCGCCAGCTCGGAAAGCCCGCGCTCAAGGCTGCTGTCGCCCGTTCCGACTATGACGAACTGCACGTCCATCTCTGTGAGGATCTGCTCCATGCAGGTCAGTACGGCATCGAACCCCTTCTGCGCGGCCAGACGGCTGATCATGGCGAACAGCGGGACATCGTCCCTGACGGGGAGGCCCTGCTGCTGTTGGAGCTCCTTCTTCAGAAGCGCCTTGCCGGCCATGTCCTTCCTGCTGAAATGGTGGGCGAGGAGCTTGTCCTGCTCCGGGTTCCACTCGTTCACATCGATTCCGTTGACTATGCCCTTGAGCCTGTTGCTCCGTTTGACGAGGATCGGATCCAGTCCGCAGCCCTGGGCCTGGGTCTGGATCTCCCTGGCGTATGTCGGGCTGACCGTGGTGATGTAGTCCGAGAACACCAGGGCGGACCTGAGCATGTTGACCTGTCCGTTGGAGAACAGCTGCTCGTCCGGTTTTGTGTTGGCGTAGAGGTAGTCCATCCGCGGGAACGTGCCCTGGTAGGCGAGGTTGTGGATGGTGAACACCGTCTGCGTCCCCATGAAGAACTGGCTCCTGTTGGCCTTGAGGAACCACGGGACAAGACCCGCGCACCAGTCGTGCGCATGCAGGATGTCCGGTTTCCACTTCAAGGTCTCGCATACCTGGAGAGATGCCTTGCACAGCAGCGAGAAACGGAAGAAGTTGTCGCTGTAGGGTGCGAAGCTCGTGTCTCCGTAGATTCCGAGCCTGTTGTTGAACACGGGGTGGCAGACGAACCAGTATATCGTCTTTCCGACCTCGCGCCTGCGTATCTCCACCTTCTCCGGGCCCCTGAGCATCTCGATGTCGAGTGTGCACTCGAGCTCTCCCGAATCCTCGGTCTTGGTGTTGTACGATGGGACGATTATCCTCGCGTCGTGACCTTTGTCTATCAGCGCGGGGGTGAGGGCTCCTGCAACGTCCGCAAGTCCGCCTGACTTGGAGAACGGCACGGCCTCGCTGGTGATCATCAGTATCTTCATAGGGTATATGATACATCAGCAAATCCGAAAACGAAAGGATATTATTCTATGATACGCACGCCCGGTGGATATTGTCTGTTTCCCCCGCACTTGTTATATTCCATACTATGCAGAACAGAATGAA
>JBGUMQ010000003.1:0-2240 GCA_045116915.1 Sphaerochaetaceae bacterium
GCCCAGCAGGCGAAGAGCACCGCCACCGGCATGCTCAGCGGACACATCATATGACAACACTAACGAAAGAGATATGGTAATCAAGAATCTGGAAAACAAGATAAAGCTGGTCGGGATCATCTGCGGACTGTTCCTGCTGGGCTGCATCATCATCAGCGTGGCGAGTATCCTCACGGCCCGCGGGATGGTCTCCGACGCGCACAAGAAAGTGTACGTCCTGGACGGCAACGTCCCGATCCTCGTGGAGAGAAGCTCCATGGACGAGACGCTCGAGGTCGAGGCGAAGAGCCACGTGGAGATGTTCCATCATTACTTCTTCACGCTCGCCCCGGATGACAAGTACATCAAATACACGATGGAGAAAGCCATGTACCTCGTGGACGAGACAGGCCTCGCGCAGTACAACACCCTCAAGGAGAAAGGCTTCTATTCCAACATCATGGGAACGAGCGCCGTCTTCAGCATCTACTGCGACTCCATCCGGGTGGACACGAAGAACATGGAATTCACCTACTACGGCAGGCAGCGGATCGAGCGCAGGAGCAGCGTCCTGATGAGGGAGCTGGTGACGGCCGGTCAGCTGAGGCGTGTTCCCCGCACCGACAACAACCCCCACGGCCTGCTGATCGTGAACTGGCGGACGCTCCTGAACAAGGACATCGAACAGAAGAACAAATACAGCTACTAGCATATGGGAAAGCTCAGGAACATGATCCTTGGGGAGAAGATGCCCGACAAGGATGACCCGAAATACAGGGATAAGTATGAGAAGGACGTGGAAGCCGGACGCCGGTTCGCCCGTGCGACCCGCATCGACCGCCTCGCCGGACACGTGCAGCGGTTCGCCGAGCGGCGCCGGGGGCTCTTCCTCGGCATCGTGATGGCCATCGTCCTGGGATGCCTGGCCCTGAACGTCAGGAACTTCTCACGGGCGTACAGACTCAGGATGCAGCAGAAGGAAGCTGTCCAGTCGGGACCGGACAGGGTCCTGAAGGGCATCCGGAACTCACACACCATGATACCAATCCAAGACAAAGAAGATGGAAAAGCTCAGCAAGATTAACTTCAATCAGCCGAAGTACAAACTACCGGCCATCCTGTACCCGTTGATCCTCCTCGCCGGATACTTCATCATAGACCTCTTCCATACGGAGAAGGCCGATATCGGCGATTCCACGATGCAGACCACGGAGTACCTGAACCCCGAACTGCCGCAGCCGAAGGTCAGCGATGACCTGGGCGGCAAGTACGAGAACATGCTCAAGTCGTTCGGCAAGATCGACGATTTCACGGCCGTGGACAACATCGACCGTGAGGATGCCGATACCGACAAGGAGAAGTACGAGTCCCGCTATTCCGGTGATGAGCAGCAGGCCATCGGTGAGACTTCCGCGGCTGGAGCCCTGGAACGTGACCGCCAGATGGAGGAGCAGCTCCGCCGGAGCGCCGATCGTGCCGCAGCCCTACAGCAGCAGGATGGGGACTACCCTTTCCCGCTGACCGAGAGCGAGCGGCTCATCCAGAGCCAGCAACGCGAGCAGGCCCTCCGAGAGGAACTCGACGCTGCCCTTCAGCAACTCCGTGAGCAGAGTGCCGCCCAGGTGACTGGCTCCCCTGCTTCCGAGACGGCTGTCTCTGAACCGGCTAGGGTTGTCAGCGCTCCGTCCGAAGAGGAGGAGGCGCAGGTGGTGAGGCGGATCCGCCAGAGTTCGGATTACTTCCACACCGTGTCGGAGAACGACCCGCAGCCTGATCTCATCAAGGCGATCATCGACGAGGACATCAAGGCCGTGGACGGCAGCCGTGTGAGGCTCCGTCTGCTGGATGACGTGGAGATCGGCTCTCTCTACATGCCCAAGGGCAGCTATATCTACGCCATCATGGGAAGTTTCTCCACGCAGCGGGTGAAGGGCTCGGTGAAGAGCATCCTCCTCTATGACGAGATCATCAAGGTGAACCTCTCGCTCTACGATACCGACGGCCTGGAGGGGCTGTATGTTCCGTCCAGTTCGTTCCGTGAGACGGCCAGGGACGTGGCCAGCGGAGCGGTCGGCAGCAGCATGTCAATCAACCAGGGCAGTTACGGGAACAGCCTCTCCCAGTGGGGAATGCAGGCCGTGCAGAACGCTTACCAACGCACCACCAGCGCTGTCGGAAAGGTTATCCGCAAGAACACCGCCCACCTCAAGTACGGCACGTTCGTCTACCTTGTGAACGGCAACCAGACAAGAACAGAATAA
>JBGUMQ010000004.1:0-20138 GCA_045116915.1 Sphaerochaetaceae bacterium
AAGATGGCCCGAGGTCATGTTCCTGGGCAACAAGATCCTCACATTCACGGAAAGCCAGTACGCCCTCAAGGTCCTTGCCGAGTGCTATTCGCGCAACAATATGCAGGACAAGAAGATAGAGACATGGGAGCGCCTCATAAAGGTCGACTTCGAGGAGACCGATGTCCTGTACAAGCTCATCGACCATTTCGAGAAGAAGGGAGATGCCGACGCCACGATCAACTACTGCAGGATCCTCCTCAGAAGGCACCTGAAGAAGCGCGACATCAACTCCATCATCCTGGTCTGGGACAAGATCGTGGCCCTCAGGTCCGACAACCCGAAGTACCTCATCGGCCTGGCCGAGAAGATCGCCGAATCCCTCGGAGGCGACAACGGTGTCTTCGCGCTCACGACCATCTACGACAAGGTGGACTGCGACCTCAACGCCAGGATCGACATCCTCAAGAAGATCATCCGCTTCGCCCCGCACGACAAGATCTCGCGCGACAAGCTGGTGGGCCTCTGGAAGGAGAAGTACAAGGACAACAACAGGCTCGAGTACTGCCTGAACACCACGGGAATCCTCGACGACTACCTGAACATCAACGTCGCCATCGAGAAGTTCGAGAAGCAGATCGGCTTCGTCGAGGGCGCGTTCGTCTTCCACGAGACATGGAAGCTCGGCCAGATCAAGGGCATCGCCCAGGATGAGATGAAGATCATGTTCGGGAGCAAGGGCCTGCACACGATGAGCTGCCAGATGGCATATTCCAGCCTCCGCGTGCTGCCCAAGGGACACATCTGGGTCCTGAAGGTCGCCTTCCCGAAGGAGAAGCTCGCCGAAAGGTTCATGGACAAGACCAAGATCGAGTGGGGACTCAAGGTCCTGCTCACATCCTTCAGCGACCAGGCGTCGCTCAAGCAGATGAAGGCCGAGCTGGTCCCGTCCGTCCTGTCCGAGTCCCAGTGGGCCGACTGGCTCGCCGCGGCCAAGAAGGAGCTTTCCGCCAACCCGTACTTCGGAGTCAGCGAGACCGACAGCGACGTCTACGTCCTGAGGTCCACGCCGATCACATACGAGGAGAAGACGCTCGCCCTGTTCAAGGGGAAGAAGGAGTTCTACGCCAAGCTCAGGATCCTCAGGGATTTCCTTTCGCACAAGGGGGAAACGGAAAGCGACGAGTTCGCATCGATGATCTCGTTCTTCGAGAGCAAGGCCATGGTGACCGACCCCGACGGAACGGCCGCGTTCCTTGTGCTGGACAACCTGAAGAACAAGAAGGGACTGTCGTTCATCACCCTCAACGGATCGTTCACAGCCTTCTACAACAGGATCGCCGACAAGAGGAGGTTCTTCGAGTCCATCGACGACAACGAGGTCAAGAGGAGCTTCATCGAGGAGATAAAGGAGAACGTGGACAAGTGGCTGGACGTTGTCGTGTCGCTCTATCCGTACTACATGAACAGCTTCATGGCCAACACGATCTCCAACGGATCGAAGAAGAGGCTCTACAAGATCCTCTCGGATTCCGTGCTCTCGTGCCGTGAGAACCCGGACTTCTTCATCTACCTCACCAACACCTTCGACAGGAAGGACTGGGACAAGGCCAAGGTCAGTGCCGAGACGCTGATGATCACCAAGCTCTCGCTGCTGTCCATGGTGAACAAGAAGATCGAGAACTCCATCGAGGTCGCCGACAACAAGAAGAGGCAGTCGCTGCTGATGGACGCCCTGTTCAGGAAGGACAAGGAGGTCCAGACCTACATGGACGGCGCCGACGACGTGCAGGCACAGAAGCTCTATTCCATCCTCAAGGGCATCCCGGGGATCGAGACCGAGCGCCTTTCCGTCAAGCACACGATCATCAACAAGTTCGACAACCACGACGAGATACTGGGCGAGAAGCAGAATCAGGATATCGACAGGAAGAAGATCATCCCCACCGGTCTGCTGTGCACGCAGGCCATGCTCGATGCCAAGAAGCAGGAGCTGGACCACATCATGAACGTCGAGATCCCGGAGAACTCCAGGGAGATCGGAATCGCGAGGGCCCTGGGAGACCTCAGGGAGAACGCCGAGTACCAGTACGGCAAGGACAAGCAGAAGAACCTCAACTTCCTGATGAACAAGCTCACCGACGAGGTGTCCGCCGCGCAGGTGATCCTTCCTGAGAACGTCGACCTCCAGTACGTCTCGTTCGGCACCAAGGTCACGTTCATGGACAACAAGACGAAGAAGGAGGTCTCCTACACGCTGTTCGGACCGTGGGAGTCCGATCCCGCCAGGAACATCCTGAACTTCAAGGCCCCTCTGGGACAGGCCATCTACAACATGGAGGTCGGGGAGAACCGCCGCTTCAACATCAACGGCATCGACTACGACTACACCGTGAAGACGATCGAGCTCGCCGCATTCTGACCGATGCGGCGGCCCGGTGGCCTCACTAGACAACATATGATATTTAAGGCATAATTTTCCGGTTATGTTTGATTCAATCAGTGACAGATTCTCATCTATATTCCGCTCGATATCCGGCAAGTCCAAGATAACCGAGAAGAACATCCAGGATGCCGTCGAGGAGATCAAGGTAGCTCTTCTGGACGCCGACGTGAACCTCCGTGTGGTCAGACGTTTCGTCAACAGGACCATGGAGGAGGCCATGGGCGACAAGGTCCTCAAGGCCGTCGATCCCGGCCAGCAGTTCACCAAGATCGTCTACGACAAGATGGTCCAGCTGCTCGGGGATCCGGATCATCAGAAGCTCAACCTCAAGGGTCCGGACACCGTCACCGTCATCCTGATGATGGGTCTCCAGGGTTCAGGTAAGACCACCACCAGCGCCAAGCTGGCCCTCATGCTCAAGAAGCAGGGCCGCCGCGTCATGATGGCCGCCTGCGACCTGATCAGGCCGGCCGCCATCACACAGCTGCAGGTCCTGGGAGAGCAGGTGGGCGTCCCCGTCTATGCCGAGCCCGATTCGAAGGATGCCCCGAGGGTCGCCGAGAACGCACTGAAGAAGGCCAAGCGCGAGCAGTACGATGTCCTGATCGTCGATACATCCGGAAGAATGTACCTGGACGAGCAGATGATGAAGGAGCTGATGGACGTCAACGCGGCCGTCAGGCCCGACGAGACCCTGTTCGTCGCCGATGCCATGACCGGTCAGAACGCCGTCACCATCGCCCAGGAATTCGAGCAGAAGGTCGGCATCTCCGGCGTCATCCTCACCAAGTTCGACTCCGACACCAGAGGCGGTGCGGCCCTCTCGCTGAGGGAAGTCGTCGGCAAGCCGATCAAGTTCATCGGTGTGGGCGAGAAGCTGGACAACATCGAGCCGTTCTATCCCGACAGGATGGCAAGCCGCATCCTGGGAATGGGAGACATAGTCACCCTGGTCGAGAAGGCCCAGGAGGCTTTCGACCAGAAACAGGCCGAAAAGCTGCAGGAGAAGATGGCCAAGAACACCTTCGACCTGCAGGACTACCTGGAGCAGATCGAGAGCATGACCAAGATGGGCGGGATAGGGAAAATCATCGACATGCTGCCCGGAGCCAAGGGGAATATCTCGGAAGACGACATCGACAAGAAGGAATTGATGAAAGAAAAAGCGATAATTCAGTCAATGACCTTCCAAGAAAGACAGAATATATATATAATTGGTCCGGCTCGGAAGAGAAGGATAGCGAAGGGAAGCCGGACTTCCGTCGGGGAAGTCGGCCACCTTCTCAAGAAATTCGAAAAGATGCGGCTGAACATGAAGAAGCTCGCAAAGAATAAGAAGTACCAGGCTGCCATGATGCAGCAGATGGGCATGAAATGAGTTCGAGTAGGAGGAACAGACGTGAGCGTTAGTATCAGATTGAAGAGATTCGGTACGAAGAAGAGACCCTATTACAGAGTGGTTGTCATCGATTCAAGGCTTTCCAATTCCGGAAGACCCCTTGAGGAGATCGGTTACTACCATCCGATCGAGGCCGAGGAGAACCAGGTCAAGATCGATGCGGAGAGAGCGGCATACTGGCTCGGGAACGGCGCACAGCCTTCAGATACCGTCAAGGCAATTTTCGCAAAGCAGGGTATCCAGACCACCAAAGCTCCTGCAAAGGACTGAGTAAGTGGAAAAGGAACTGGTTGAATACATTGTCAGATCCCTGGTGGATCAGCCGGAAAGCGTGGAGGTCAATGTGGTCGAGGGCGAGAAGTCCACGATCCTTGAGCTCAGGGTCTCTCCGGACGACATCGGCAAGGTGATCGGCAAGCAGGGCAGGATCGCCAAGGCCCTGAGGACCATCCTCAGCGCGACGGCGACCAAGAGCGGCAAGCACGCCACCCTTGAGATACTGGACTGAACGGTATGAAGCAGGTCCTTTCAACCGGAGTGATAAGATCCCCGCATGGTGTCAGGGGCTATGTCAAGGTCCATCCGTTTTCGGATGACTACGACCATTTCTTCACGCTGAAGGAAGTTACCGTAAAGCGTGGTGAGAAGACCAGAAGACTTGAAGTCGAGAAGGTGCAGGAACATTCGGACGAGCTTCTGATGAAGTTCAGGGGAATCGATTCACCCGAGGATGCAAGGTTCATTTCCGGTTGGGAAATTCTGGTACCGAGAGATCAGGCCAGCAGGCTTGAGGAAGGAGAGGTTTACACAGCTGACCTACAGGGTATGAAGCTGGTATATGATAACGAAGAGGTCGCTGAAGTGGTTTCGGTGATGGACGGAGCCCAGGCACTGCTGCTTGAGGTGAAGACCACGAGGAACGACAGACTGCATCTTGTACCGTACATGAAGGGCGTGTTCATAGATGATGTCGATGTCGTTTCCGGAACCATGAGGCTTCTCAGGCCGGAGCTGTTGGATTGAACATAGACATTCTCACGCTCTTCCCTGAGATGGTAAGAGGCTTCTTCACGAATTCCATCATGGCGCGGGCTGTCAAGTCCGGACTCGTCTCCTACGACATCGTCGACTGGAGGCAGTACGCGGAGGACAAGCACCACAAGTGTGACGATTCACCCTTTGGCGGGGGTGCGGGCATGGTCATCAAACCCGAACCGCTCTTCAAAGCTCTGGATCGCGTTGATGCCATGAACAAGCGTGTCGTCTACGCATCCCCATCGGGAAAACGGCTGACACAGGACTATGCCAGGCAACTGAGCCGGGAGCCTGAGCTGGTCTTCATCTGCGGTCATTACGAAGGTATCGACCAGCGGATAATCGACCGTTATGTCGATGACGAGATATGCATAGGCGATTACGTCATCAGTTCAGGGGAAGTGGCCACCCTGGTGATAATAGATGCCGTCTACAGGCTGATAGACGGGGTTATCACGGATTCCTCACTCGATGAGGAGAGCTTCACCGGTCCGCTGCTGGAATACCCACAGTACACCAGGCCGGAGACCTATTGCGGAATGTCGGTTCCTGATATATTATTGTCAGGCCATCATGCCAATATAGAGAAGTGGAGGCTGCAGAAACGGCTTGAGAAGACCTTGTCTAACAGGCCGGACCTGCTGGAGAACGCATCGCTTGATGAGGCTGCCGGCAAGTTGTTGAAACAAATCAAATTGACCAAGGGGTTACAGAATGGACTTGATTAAGGCTATTGAACAGGAACAGATGAAGCAGGATGCCGAGAACTTCCATGTTGGCGATACGGTGAAGGTCTACTTCAAGATCGTCGAGGGAAACAACGAAAGGATCCAGGTCTACGAGGGTGTCGTCATCGCTAAGAACAACACCGGTATCAGAAGGTCGTTCGTTGTCAGGAAGATCTCCTACGGTGTCGGAGTCGAGAGGATTTTCCCGCTGCACTCACCCAGAGTGGAGAAGATCGAGGTTGTCAGACGCGGCCGTGTCAGAAGGGCCAAGCTCTACTATCTCAGGGACAAGATCGGTAAGGCCGCCAAGGTTCCCGAGCAGATCCGCGGACACAAGGGAATCTGAGTCCAATATAATGATAATGGAAAGACGGAGGCCACCTTACGTGCGCATCCGTCTTTTTTGTAGGATGATGGTATGGAGACGAAGAGGAAAGGGGACATGTGCGAGGAGCTCGTGGCCCGCCGGCTCTCAACGGAGGGACACAGGATCCTTGCAAGGAACTACAGGTGTCCCTACGGGGAGATCGACGTCCTTTCGCTTTCCGGCGACGGCGTGCTGTGCGTGACGGAGGTCAAGAGCCTCACCGACAGGTGGCCGTCCGGGGACATCATGTACATGGTCGATCCCCGCAAGCGCATGAGACTGCGCAGGACGCTGGAGCAATTCCTTTCGTCATCGGGAAGTGGAGTGCACTACAGCGGCATCCGTTTCGATGTGGCCGCCGTTACCGACGGCGAGGTCACGTTCTACCGTGGAGATGATTTCTGATGAGCGCGAACGACAGCAGGAACAGGAGAAAGAGGAAGAACCATAAGAAGGGCGGCGACCAGGCATCCCAGGACCAGCAGGTCCGCCAGACCAGGGAACCCAGGCGTCACACGACGTTCGAGGAGCTCCCGGTCCCCCAGGTCAACGAGCCCCGTCCCGAATGCAGGATCTGCGGCAAGCCGATCGACTTCATCGCGGAGTCCATCTCCGAGGCCGACGGAGGATTCAGCCATTTCGACTGTGTCGTCGGAAGGATCCGCGAGCAGGAGGATGTGAAGGAAGGCGAGTACGTCTCCTACATCGGACACGGCAACTTCGCAGTCTTCACCAAGGACGAGGAGGGGCATTACACCATAAAGACGCGTGTGCCCTACGAGTCCAAGGAAAGTTACGACGGAGCAAAGAAATACGTGGAGGGCACCAAGGTATGAACACCAGGTACGCGATGCTTCCCGGAACATTCGATCCACCGACGATCGGGCATCTGGACATCATAGAGAGGGGCGCCAGGCTCTACGACAGGCTCTATGTCGTGGTGGCCGACAACATCAGGAAGAAGACGCTCTTCTCCGCCGAGGAGAGGAAGGCCATGCTCGAGGAGCTTCTGGTGCAGTATCCGAACATCGAGGTCTGCATCTGGAGGGACCTCGTGGTGGACTTCGCCAGGACATACGATGCCGGTGTGATCCTGCGCGGCGTCAGGGCCATGAACGACTTCGGATACGAGTTCGAGCTTGCCATCACTTACAAGCAGATGTGCCCGGAGGTCGAGGTAGTCTTCATCCCGACGGACCCCAAGTACTTCATGATCAGGAGCTCGAGCATCAAGGAGATGGCCCTTTTCGGAGCCGATATCTCCAAGATGGTACCGGAACTGGTCGGGGAAAGGGTCAATGCCAAACTGAAAAGCGTATAAGCATTGACGAAAACCCGTTTTTCCATTATTCTCACAATGTTGTTTTAATATCATTGGTTATACAGAGGTAAGAGTATGGCGACACCCAAATATAAGACATCCAAATCCAGAGCCGCATCACGCAAGGCTGCCAACATGAAGCTTCAGGCCCCGACACTCTGCAAGTGCACGAAGTGCGGTCAGCTGATTCTGCCCCATCGTGTTTGCCCGCAGTGCGGATACTACAAGGGAGTCCAGGTAGTCAATCCTGAGGAGTGATTTCTATGACGAATAACGAAGTTTTCAACAAGGTCAAGGCCATCATCGCGGACAAGCTCGCTGTCGATGAGGACAGCATCACAAGGGATTCTTCCTTCGTGAACGATCTCAAGGCAGACAGCATGGACATCCTCGATCTGGTCAGCGGATTCGAAGAGGAATTCGACATCACGATTCCCGACGAGAAGGGCAGGACGTTCGAGACGGTCGGCGAGGCAGTTGATTATCTGGCGAGCCTTCTCTGATCCATGTCCGATCTGAATTGCGGAAAAGCTCCTTTCCTTTCTGAAGACAGAAAGAGGGAGCTTTTGTTTTTCCAGGCCGCCAACGGCCTTGATTTCTCCGATATCTCTTTGCTGGACAACGCTTTCATCCACTCCTCGTTCGCCAACGAGGTGCGTTCGCGCAATGTCAGGGACAACGAGCGTCTGGAGTTCCTCGGAGACAGCGTCCTGAGCGTCGTAGTCTCCGAATGGCTCTATGCCAACCTGGGCGGCGACGAGGGCGAGTGCACCCGCGTCAGGAGCCTTGTTGTGAGCGAGGATGCGCTGTTCGAGGTCGCCACCGGCATGGGCCTGGACAAGCTCATGGTAATGGGCAGGGGAGAGGAGCTCTCCGGCGGCAGGCTCAAGAAGGCCATACTCGCGGACTGCACGGAGGCCCTGATCGCCGCCGTCTTCCTGGACAAGGGTTTCGATGCCGCCAAGGCGTTCGTGCTGAGGCAGATCGTGCCGATCATCGAGAAGGTGATAGGCAACAGGTACCGCAAGGACTACAAGACCATGCTGCAGGAGTATGTCCAGAAGAGGTACAAGAAGGTCCCGACATACAGTCTTGTCAGTTCCAGCGGTCCGGAGCACGACCAGCGTTTCCTCTATTCGGTGACCGTCCAGGGGACCACGTACGGCCCGGCCGAGGGCCACAACAAGAAGGACGCGGAGCAGAACGTGGCCAGGCTCGCGCTCGAGAAGCTCGGCGTCATCTCTTGATTCATTGCATTTTCTTTTTGTATAAGATTATAGCTTGTTCTGTAAGAGTCTCTTTGACATTGAGCGTGGGATAGTCTATGACCATCTCCAGAAGGGCTTCCAGGATCTCACCCATGACCCTGGAGCGGGGGATTCCCGCGGCCGCAAGATCGTCGCCTGTGACGGTAAGGTCCCTGATCCCCATGGGCTCGTTCTCCAGGGCTTTTATCCTGGAAATGAACTCGTCGTACTCGTCGGCCTTGGACTTCCCTTCGGATGCGATCTGGTCGCACCACTGGAGCTCGAAGAGGTTGTCGATGTTGTCTTTCCCGACGCGCCTGATGAAGCGTTTGACGGCTCCGTCGGTCCACTCGCTGCGGTATTTGACCATGTGGTTCTCGATGAGGACGCACACGTCGTCGATGAGCCTGTTGGAGCACTTGAGCCTCTTCAGAACATCGCGCGCGATCCGGGCGGACTTGACGTCATGGCCGTGGAATCTCATTATCCCGTAATTGTTTATGGACATCGTATGCGGTTTGCCGATGTCATGGAGAAGGGCGGCCAGTCGGACCTCGAAACAGTAGTTCCATGAGGCCGTGGCATCCACCGCATTGTAGATGTGCTCCAGTACGTTGTTCGCACCCACCTTGGTCTGCTCGATCGCCTTGCAGGCCTGGAGTTCCGGCAGGATGATCCCGAGGATCCCCGTTTCCTCAAGCAGCCTGAGTCCCACGGTGGGGACCCGGGTCATCAGTATCTTGGAAAGCTCGTCGAATATCCTTTCCTGCGACACATCGGAGATGGTCCCATGCAGGGCCGTGGCGGCCTCGAGTGTGGCGGGATCGGCGAAGAACCCGAGCTTTGAACAGAAACGCGCCAGGCGCATCATCCTGAGGGCATCCTCGGAGAACCTCTCCCGGGGATCCCCGATCGCGCGGATGACATTGTCCCGGAGGTCCTTCATCCCGTCGAACAGGTCGACTATCCTTCCGTCGGAGCAATCCGCGGCGAAGGCGTTGACGGTGAAGTCACGGCGTGAGAGGTCCTCCTCCAGGTTGCTGACGAACGTGACGCTGTCGGGATGCCTGCGGTCGGAGTAGGCGCCTTCGGTCCTGAATGTGGTGACCTCGTAGCTTTCGCCCTGGAAAAGGACGGTGACGGTGCCGTGCTTGATCCCGGTGGGGATGACCTTGCGGAAGATTTTCATGACCTGCTCCGGCAGCGCGTCCGTGCAGAAGTCGTAGTCGCTGTTGGGAATGCCCAGAAGCCAGTCGCGCACGGCGCCTCCGACTATGTAGAGGCTGAATCCGTTTTCCCTGAACACTGAGGCGAATCTTGATATCCTGTCGCTTATCGGGTAGGTCTTCACCGCCTAAGTCTAGCACCTTGAGGCTATCTCTGAAAAGTATTATAGTTAGCACGTCTTTTTTACAAGAAATATTATATTTGGAGTACAAATATGTTCAAAAGCGTAGATCCGAGGCAGGACTTCCCCAAGATGGAGGAGAGCATCCTTGAGTTCTGGAAGAAAAACGACGTTTTCAGGAAATCGATAGAATCCCGTCCGGCGGACAACGAGTTCTCGTTCTATGACGGACCTCCGTTCGCCACAGGCCATCCCCATTACGGACACCTCGTCCCGGGTACCATCAAGGACATCATCCCCAGATACCAGACCATGAAGGGCAAGAGGGTCTACAGGAACTGGGGCTGGGACTGCCACGGACTCCCGGTCGAGAACGAGATGAAGAAGAAGCTCGGCATCTCCAGCGCAAGGGAGATCAACGAGTATGGCGTCGCCAGATACAACGAGGAGTGCCGCTCCATAGTCCTTCGCTTCACCAGCGACTGGGAGAACACCATCAACCGCATGGGCCGCTGGGTTGATTTCAGACACGGCTACAAGACCATGGACATCAACTTCATGGAGAGCATCTGGTGGGTGTTCAAGTCCCTCTACGACAAGGGACTCATCTACAAGGGATACAACATCCTGCCGTACAGCCCGGGTCTGGGATGCCCGCTTTCGAACATGGAGGTCAACCTCGGCGGCTACAGGGACGTCACCGATCCCGCCATCACCGTCAGATTCCGCGTCAGGGATACCGAGGACACCTATTTCCTCGCCTGGACCACGACCCCGTGGACGCTTCCTTCCAACCTGGCGCTCGCTCTGGGTCCGGACATCGACTACGTCAAGATCCTGGACAAGGAGAGCGGCGACAAGTACATCCTGGGCAAGGCAAGGATCGGCTCGTACTACAAGGCCGAGGATTCCTACGAGATCATCGCTGAGTACAAGGGACGCGACCTGGCCGGAATGCGCTACTACCCGCTGTTCGACTATTTCGCCGACCTCTACGACAAGGGCGCCTTCGTCACGGTCCTTGGCGACTATGTCACGACCGAGGACGGATGCGGAATCGTCCATACGGCTCCCGGTTTCGGTGAGGACGACTACAACGTCCTGAAGGGAACCGGAATCCCCGTGATCTGCCCGATCGACGACGAGTGCAAGTTCACTTCCGAGGTCAAGGATTACGAGGGCCTGTTCGTCAAGGACGCAGACAAGCAGATCATCCAGAGGCTCAGGGAGGAGGGCAAGCTCGTCAAGAGGGAGAACTACCTGCACAGCTACCCGTTCTGCTGGAGGACCGGAACCCCTCTGATCTACAGGGCCATGGACTGCTGGTTCGTGAAGGTCACCGCGATCAAGGACAAGATGGTCGCCAACAACAAGAAGGTCGTCTGGGTGCCCGAGCACCTCAGGGACGGACGTTTCGGAAAGTGGCTCGAGGGTGCCCGTGACTGGGCCATCTCCAGGAACCGCTTCTGGGGCAACCCGATCCCCGTCTGGCAGTGCGACGGTTCGGACTACGTGGAGGTGATCGGCTCCATCGAGGAGCTGGAGAAGAAGTGCGGACAGAAGGTCACCGACCTCCACAAGCACTATGTCGACAACCTCACATGGCCCAGCCCCGACGGAAAGGGAACCATGAGAAGGGTGCCCGATGTCCTGGACTGCTGGTTCGAGAGCGGAAGCATGCCTTACGGCCAGCTCCATTATCCGTTCGAGAACAAGGAGCGTTTCGACAAGACTTTCCCGGCAGACTTCATCTCCGAAGGACTCGACCAGACACGCGGATGGTTCTACACGCTGACGATCATGGCCACGGCCCTGTTCGACAAGCCCGCGTTCCTGCATAACGTCACCAACGGAATCATCCTTGCCGAGGACGGCGAGAAGATGTCCAAGAGCAAGGGCAACTTCACCGACCCGATGATCCTGGTCAACAAGTTCGGTGCCGATTCGCTGCGTTTCGCACTCATGAACAGCGCTGCCGTCCATGCCGACGACGTCAAGTTCTCCGACCAGATGGTAAAGGATGTGCTCAAGAGCCTGATCCTGCCGCTGTGGAACTCGTATTCCTTCTTCGTGACATACGCCAATCTGGACAACTACGAGCCGGACGACACTCCGTACGAGAAGCTGGTCAACCCGCTGGACCGCTGGATGATCTCCGTCACCGAGGAGCTTTCGGCCAACATGGACGACGCACTGGCCAACTACGATATCCAGAGGGCATGCGGCTACCTGCTGGCCTTCATGGACAAGCTGAACAACTGGTACATCCGCCGCAGCAGGAGGAGATTCTGGAAGAGCGAGAACGACGGCGACAAGAAGATGGCCTACAACACCCTGTACAAGGTGCTGATGACATTCATCAGGCTTGCATGCCCGATCATCCCGTTCATCTGCGAGGAGATCTACCAGAACCTGCGCAGGCCGGAGGACCCGGAGAGCGTGCATCTCTGCGACTATCCCGTCTACAACAGGAAGCACAGGGACTATGCGCTTGAGAAGATGATGGACCTCACGATGCAGGCCATCGTCATGGGAAGGTCTCTCAGGAGCACCTACAACCTCAAGACACGCCAGCCGCTGAAGAAGCTCTTCCTTGTCGACCGCGACGAGGAGGACCGCAGGATCCTGTCCGACATGTCCGACATCATCGCCGAGGAGCTGAACGTCAAGGAAGTCGAGATCAATTCCGAAGAGACGGAGCTTGTGGACTACAGCGCCAAGGCCAACTTCAAGGCCCTGGGCGCCAGGCTCGGAAAGGCGATGAAGGAAGTCGCCGCCAACATCCAGAAGCTCGGTTCTGAGAAGATCGCCCGCATCCTGGACGGCCACGCGGAGCATATCCTTTTCGGTGACAACGAGAAGGTCGAGGTTTCGGCCGCCGACCTGGTCATCCAGAGAACGGAGAAGGAGAACCTCAAGGTCCTGAACGAAGGCCGCATCACCATCGGTTTCGACACGGAAGTCGACCAGAACCTCCTGAACGAGGGTCTTGCCCGCGACATCATCCGCGCCATCCAGACGCTGAGGAAGGAAAGCGGTTTCGATGTCTCCGACAGGATCGTCCTGGAGATCGGAGGCGACGAGGACGTGAAGGCCGCATACGACCAGTTCAGAGCCATGATCGAGTCCGAGACCCTGACCGTTTCCTCTTCCTTCAATCCCGACCTGGATGTCGCGGAGAACGATTTCGGCGTGAAACTCAGCATCCGCAAGGCCTGATCCTGCAAGGGACAACGATGAAGCGCACCACCGGATTCCTGCTTACGGCCCTGTTTCTACTGGTTCTTTTCCTCAGCTCCTGTGCCACACGGAGACCGTATGGGGACGAGCAGTATTTACAGGGCCTGGGAATCGACGGTGAGTTCGTCGTCACCGTGAACGCCCGGCTTCTGGATGTGGATCAGTATGTGGAAGCGGGCGATCCAGGAGTGGATTTCATCACAGGCAGGATGACGAGGCTTTCCATCGCCCTGTCCGACAGCAGCGGTACCGCGGGTCCTGTAACCGAGGATTTCTCGGAATTCGACTACTACGGTGCCATCGAAGGGGATTTCCCCAAGTCGCTTGTCAGCAGCGCGCTTTCCCTCAGTTCCGTTTTCACCAAGGCCAAGGACAAGGGAACGGGGCTGCGGTTCTTCACGGACAATGAAAGTGGTCTCCAGGTCGCTGTTCCCGCCAAGGGCATAATCCTTTTCTCATCCACCGATGTGGTTGAGAACTACATTCAGACGTACACCAAGGGGCGTCCGAAGAAAATTTCGGATGAGGATGCTGCACGGCTGGCTTCCTCCCAGGTGGGAGTGTATGTCTCCAATCCCAGGACGATGATTAACCTGGGTTTCGACCTCAACGAGACCGCGCTCTCCAACATAGAATCCATCCTGATGGTGATGGACGACGACGTGATCTCCGCCGAATTCCGCCTGAAGAGCCAGGATCTGGCGGATTCCTTCTCCGTCCTGATCAAGGCAGGCTATGTGGGCAATCTCAGGAGGGAAGGGATCAAGATAGATGTCGCGAAGCTACGCGAGATGTTCTCCCAGGAGCTGGACAAGGTGCTTGTCAACGACATGCCGCTGACGCAGGAGCAGAAGGACTCCATACTCCAGGCTTTGACATCGATTTTGGAAGCCATTTGAGCGATAAAAAGAAGGGCTTTCCGCTTAAACTTGTTTAATTCGGGATTTAAGCGGAACAAAATCGGCATTTCTTCCGCTTAATCTTTAAAAAACGGGGTATTAAGCGGAAATGCGGATTACAGAAGATACATTTCGATTGTTTTCTCTATGATATCTTCGGTCAGTTCCGTTTTCCCACCGGAGAAAGTAATGATGAGACCGTTTCCAGGGAACAGGTTGTCCGCTTCATAAAGTCTGATCTTATACATCATGCTGTTCATGACATAGTCCGGTTTGTCCATCATTCCGAAGTGTTCCCAGAAGAACTCATACCCTGTGTTCTTGTTCTTTACATAGAAATCAGGATGCAATACAACGCCGTTGACTGCTCTGTAAGGGAATTCATATTTGTAGGGGATATTGTGTCTGTATAACGCATTGGCGATATTGTACTCATTCATCGAGCGAACGAGTTCACCTCTATGTGTGGGAATATAGTATCTGCCTTCCTCCGGATCAGATGTGACTTTGTTGACAAGAGCATTCCAGCTCTCCAATGAATCGGCTCTTGTGGGAAACAATTGCTTTATGTACTTCTTTCTGTCCGGGTGCAGTTTCTCATATACCCTGGAGACTTCCTGGTTGTTTTCTATCTCAATGAGAGAATCGATAATGGATATCTCGGATTGGATTGCGGGAATTAGCTTCAGGTAATAGTCTTTCTTTACAAGATCCGTAATCAGCTTGTTGTCCAAGAGTCTTGTCCCGTTGTATCGACCGTTTTCCGTCACATGATAGTAGTATGTTGTTCCATGGGAGGAAGAAACCCTGAGTGACCCCTCAGGCGCGCATTTCCTCAGCCAGGCATTGCACTGACCGGCGACTTTGGAGAAAGACTTTCTTCTTTCGACAAGAAGTTTCCGCAACATCGTCTATCATTCTGATTGGATGTGTAAAATGTTTCAATATAGTATTTTGAGTTTTTTATGTTGCAGTTGTGAAGGAGGAGAACGCGATTTGTTCGTAGATGGGGCCGGAGGGGCGCAGGGTGCTCTTGTAGAGGGTGATGCCGTTCACCGTGAAAGGAATATGCGCCACTTCGATCGAGTTCAGCCTGACGGGGCTCAGGTCCACACGCCTTCCGAGCGTGATGTGGGCGCGGAAGGGCTTGTCGTCGAACGGGATGCGCACATCCCATGCGGCGCGGTAGACATCCTGCGCAAGGGAGAGCAGGGTGTTGTCACGTTCCGTCGAGCAGAAGACCGTGGCCGATTCGCTCTGGCCGAAGAAACCCAGCCTGCAGAGCTTCAGGTCGAAAGGTTTGTATTTCTCCGAGACATCCTCCAGCACAGCCATGAGGTTGTCGGCCTGGGCGGGAGTGATGTCGCCCAGGAATGCGACAGTCATGTGGTACATGTCGGAAGAAGGGTAGGAGCCGTGGCATTGCCCTTTGAGCAGGGCTGCAAGCCTGGAAAGCTCATGACGGGCTTCCGATCCGACATCGAGGGCCAGGAAAGCGCGGAAAGTGCTGTCGTGCCCGAAGTTGCGCGGGCGGTGTTCGTAGCGGCGGTCAGACATGGTAGCTTATCTCGAACTCCTCGGCCTCGGCGACGCACTTGTCCAGAAGCTCGTCTATTCCCATTTCCGTGAAGGATTTCTGCTCCTGGTCAACCTCCGGGCGTACCAGCGGATGCTTGGGGCTGAAGATGACACAGCAGTCGTCGTAGGGCAGGATGCTTGTCTCGTAGGTGCCAATCTCACGGGCAGTGGAGATTATCTCCTCCTTGTCCATGGCAACAAGCGGGCGCAGGACCGGGATCTGCGACATGCTGTTGGTGAAGCAGATGCTCTCCAGGGTCTGGGAAGCGACCTGGCCGAGGGCTTCGCCGGTGACTAGTACCTTGCATTCACGCTTTGCGGCGATCATGTTGGCCACCTTCATCATGCAGGCGCGCATCATCAGCGTGTGCTCCTCTTCCTTGGAGTGGTCCTTGATCCAGAGCTCGGCTTCGGTGAAGTTGACGACTATGAGGTTCGTGCCCTGGTTGTACGGGGCTATGATGCGCGCGAGGTCCTTGACCTTCTGGAGTGCCATGTCCGAAGTGTAGGGGTAGGCGTGGAAGTACAGGCAGTCCTGCTTGAGGCCGCGCTTGGCCATGCGCCAGCCTGCGACAGGGGAGTCGATTCCGCCTGAAAGCAGCAGAAGGCCCTTTCCCGCGGTTCCCACAGGAAGTCCGCCGGGTCCCGGGACAGGGGAGGTGTACATGTACGCCTTGTCGCGGATCTCCACCAGTAGTTCCTTCTCCGGGTTCTTTACCTTGACCTTCATGTCGGGATAACGGTCCAGGACCACACCGCCAAGCTCCGATTCTATCTGGTAGCTGTTCATGAAGAACTGTTTGTCGCCGCGGCGGCATTCGACCTTGAATGTGCCGGTTCCGCAGGCGAAGGGCTCGTTCTCTATGAGGGCTTTCGCGTTCTCCACGATCCTGTCCCAGTCCTTTTCACAGACAAGCGCCTTCGAGAATCCGACGACGCCGAACGTGGTCTTGAGGGTCTTGACGACGATCTCCTCGGGGCAGTCTTTTGAGACGTAGAGGTAGAAACGGCCCTTCTCACGTGTCAGAAGGCTCCTGTAGGGATGGATCTTGATCTTGATGTTGTTCTTGAGCTTCTTCTCGAAGAAGTTCCTGTTCATGCCCTTGAGCGAGATCTCGCCCAGGCGGATGAGATAGAGGTTCATTTCCTTCGTATCGATTCTTTCCATATCTGCAGTCCTACTTTATTCCCAGTTGTTTCGCCGCATCCGCCAAAGCAGTGCACAGCGCATCCGTCTCTTCTTCCGTCGTGCCGCTTCCCATGGAGATCCTTATGCTGGACATCCTGGATGCCGGATCCACGTTCATGGCTGTAAGCACGCTTTCCGCCTTGCCCCTTGAGTTGGACGAGCAGGCGCTGCCCGATGAGAGGCAGAAGCCCTTGTCCGCCATGACCCGGAGGAATACCTCCGACGGTACGGGTTTCGCGCAAATATTGATTATGAAAGGAGAAAAGTCCAGTCCGCTGTTGCAGGAAGGCGATATCAACGTGTATCCGTTGTCAGTAGCGGCTTTCTCGATTTTGGTTCTTAAGGCCAAAATTCTGCTGAATAAAGCCTCTCTGTTCTCCAATGCCACATGAAGCTGCGCATCCATGGCGCATATGCCCGGAAGGTTCTCCGTGCCGGGCCTGAGGCCTTTCTCCTGTCCGCCGCCGCGGGAAAGCGCGGAAATCGCCTTGTTCCGGTTGTACAGTATCCCGACTCCGCGCGGTCCGCAGAACTTATGGGCGCTGAAAGACGCGCTGTCGATATCCTCTGCGGCAGGGAAGAACGGCACCTTTCCCAGAGCCTGCACGCCGTCGCAGTGGAAATGGATCGGGCGCCCGGAAGTCCGTGAGTATTCCCTTACGACCTTCACCAGTGCAGCCGTGTCCAGCACTGTTCCCGTTACGTTGTTCACTTTCATCACTGCCACCATGCGCACCTTTTCGTTCAGTGCCTCACGCAAAGCATCCGGTGAGAGATATCCGCCGGGACAACGCAGCGCGGTGAACTTCCAGCCTGCGCCTTCCAGCGTCTTTTTCCATTCCAGTATCGCCGAATGCTCTATCGCCGTTGTGATGATCTCACCGGGCGACGGTGAATTCAGCAGTGAGGAAAGGATGATGGAATTGCCTTCCGTTCCGCCGCCTGTGAAGTAGATTCCAGAAGCGCGGACCCCCAGCATGGCGGCCACGGACTCACGCTCTGCCTCAAGACGGGCCTTCGCCTCGGCTCCCAGCGGATGCGTGGAGGAGGGGTTTCCTATGTATCTTGTGGCTGTATCGGAATATATCTCAAGAGCCTTCTGCCCCATGGGGCTTGTGGCTGTCCAGTCGAAATAGTGCATGATGGTTTACCTGTCTGTCAGTTTCTCTACCAGAGAATGGTCTTCACTGATCAAATACAGAAGATTCTTTGCGGTAGGGGATGGGTTTGTCCTTCCTGACTCCCATGCCTCGACAGTTCTGGGAGATACTCCAAGAACCTTTGCAAAAGTGCGCTGGGACATTTTCAGTTTCTTCCGTTCCTCAGCAACGTCGATATCGGGAAGATTCCTCTTACGGACAAATGTCTCCGCCTTGGCCTTTCCCTGTTCATATGCAAGAGCTTCCTCAAGACCATCCATGATTCCAAAGAAGAAATCCACATTTGCAAACTCTTTCTCAACTTCGCTGTATGGTTTCTCGCTCACAAATATCAAATCATCCTTCATCTGTTTTCCCTCTTGATTGCCTCTAAAAAACCCAGATAGATAACGAGACCACCGCATCTTTTACCTTTTGTTCCAAGGTGGATGTGGATCTTCCGCGCTCCACCAAGTCCGGGAATCACATCTCCGACAAGAGGATTACCACTCTATACTTTTCATACGATAAAATCGTAGTAATTGTCAATTATTCGCAATGGATTATAAAATTCGAAAAGGCCAATTCTCATTCTTGTGGAGATGTGTCGAAAGGATAAATGTGGAAGAAGGTTCATGTTTGTAAGCCGATGTACTGCCTGATGCAGAGCCTATCCGGCCGCCCTCGGCTAACCCGCCAGGCAGAAGGCCGCGGGTTACCCGGGGCATCCGGGGCACTGCACAGGCGGCACACAGCTGACAAACAATCGCAAGCATTTGTTGATAGTTGGAGATTAACATTCAGATATTTCATAGAAATGGTTTTCATCCATTCCGGTCTTGTGTAATCGGATTACGCTATAGTGTTTTTCAAATATAAAAGTGCGGATTTGGGGGTAAAAATTCCCCCCTAACTTGACCGATTTGAATGCCGGTTATCGATAGATAAGAGGATAGTCTTCCGGATTATTAAGCGTGTCGGCTTCAATGTCCACATCAAGTTCCGGCCAATGAAGGTTCCCTTGAGAATCCACCTCAAGAATTGCCAAAGCTTTTATGGTTGCATTCTCAAAGAAAGGATATTCTTTATAGCTCATGAAGTACTCACTTCCATTGACAAGAATCCAAATTCCGAAAGGGGAGATGTTGGTTACTTCAGCGGATCCATTACTGTTCGAAGTGTTTTGTCCATTCTGCATCGATTTCCTCCTTTCTTCTGTTTATTGTTTCCAGTATGGCCGATACCTCATGAGAGTCCAGATTCACCACTTTTGCAATTGAAATTTCAGGTTCAAGCCAGACCTTCATTTCTCCGTCGGATGACGACACGTGGACATGTCTGCGGCTCTATTCTCTTGAGAAAAAGTAATATCTGTATTTCCCATCAATGAATACTGTAGGCATTTCTACATCTAGTATAGCAAACACTTCTTTTTGAGTGAAGCGAAACTCACTTGTAAGCTCTCATTTGTCAGCGGTAACATAGATTGTCATATCGAGCACTACTTCGATGAGTGATTCCAGTAAAGGTATGTCTTCAACGCGGACTATGCGGAACATATGGCGAGATCCAAGGATAGCGGGAAAGGGCCTGATCTGAAACTCGGATATGATTACACTCTAGCAGAGGAGATGGATAGAAAAAAGGCTCTCTTGTATCGGAGAGCCTGATGATGAGGCTTTCACATCCCAACGTATTAAAAGAAAGTGTTCATTTGTCACGGCAGAATGTTCCCTCCCGTTTTATATCGCGCCGAATCGCGGTAAATCGTGGTAAATCGCGATTCTTGAAAAGGCGTTGACTACCGTTTTACTACTTTTGACTGAAATGTGAATTTGAACAATATCTTATTATGAGATAAATAGTTATTTATATTGTTGCAAAAAGGGTATAAAAAAAGTGATAATCCTACGTTTACCCGTACACCCAGCTAACAGACTGCCAGGAGGTCATCACCTTTACAGCCAAAAGATAACATCCCTTTGATTCATAGTCAAACTTCTTTGACAAAATCCGATATCAAGCTGTAGAAATCCTTTGAATCTCTTCCAGTTTTGTGAAGACGGAAAACGCTGCATAAATTGTCTGCGAATTGTATTCCGGGTTCTTTCTGCGAGTCTCCAGGATTAATTGTTTTAACTCAAGTTTCGCAGGAGCCTAGGCTGACAGTTTCAAACTGGCAGTCAGGGTCTGCGGAAGCTTGTTGATAAATATCTGTACGAT
>JBGUMQ010000005.1:0-9039 GCA_045116915.1 Sphaerochaetaceae bacterium
CCGTCCGCACAGCTGGTCATGGTCACACCCGGCCACAGATTCGACGACGCCACGAACCCGCCCGAGGAGAAATTCACAAAACTCGGCCTGGTGGGGAGACCCCTTGAGGACTATATCGATGCCATAGAGCGCATCGCATCATCCTACGGCGTTCCCGTGCTGAATCTGATGGCGAAGCTGGGCATCGATCCCAAGAAGCCCGAGGACCGCGAGAAGTACACGCTGGACGGCCTTCATTACAACGACCTGGGACATGTCAGGGTCGCGCAGTGCATGATGGAGTTCCTGCGCAGTCTCTGAGCTGTTGCATATCAATGCAGTAAAATAGTATAAATATCAGTGTAATTCCACTTCGGAGGCTGATATGGGACTCGGTGTTGCATATAAGATTCTTTCATCGCATCTTGTCGGCGGTGTTCTTGAGGCCGGCTCGGCCATAGACATCCACATAGACCAGACACTCACGCAGGATGCCACGGGAACCATGGCCTACCTCCAGTTCGAGTCCCTGGGGCTCGACAGGGTGCGCAACGAGCTTGCCGTGAGCTATGTGGACCACAACACCGTCCAGGTCGGATTCGAGAATGCCGATGACCACGACTACCTGCGCACAGTCGCAAAGGCCAAGGGTGTCGTCTTCTCCCGTCCCGGAAACGGAATCTGCCATCAGGTCCATCTGGAGCGCTTCGGAAAGCCGGGGAAGACCCTGATCGGATCCGATTCCCATACTCCGACAGGCGGCGGCATAGGGATGATCGCCATCGGGGCCGGCGGCCTTGATGTCGCCCTCGCCATGGCCGGAGTCCCGTTCTCCATAATCTGCCCGCGCGTGATCGAGATCCGCCTGACAGGTGAATTGCGCCCGTTCTGCACCGCCAAGGATGTGATACTCACCGTCCTGGAGAAGTTCGGAGTCAAAGGCAATGTGAATACGGTGTTCGAGTACACGGGTCCTGGAGTGGCATCGCTGAGCATCCCCGAAAGGGCCACGATCTGCAACATGGGAGCCGAGTGCGGTGTCACGACATCCGTTTTCCCGTCCGACAGTACAACAAGGGAATTCCTGAAGGCCCAGGGAAGGGAAGGGGACTACTCTCCGCTTGCGGCCGATTCCGATGCCGTCTACGACGGTCTGTTCGAGATCGATCTTTCGGCTGTGGTCCCGATGGCCGCATGCCCGCATTCCCCGGGCAATGTGAAGAAGGTCAGTGAGATCGCAGGATTACATGTCAATCAGGTCGCCATCGGTTCATGCACGAACTCGTCGTATGCCGATCTGTACAAGGTGGGACGGATACTCGAGGACCACAAGGTGGCTCCCGGTCTCAGCCTCGGAATCGCGCCGGGCTCACGCGAGGTCCTTCAGATGATCGCCTCCGACGGAACCTTGTCCAGGATGGTCTGCGCAGGTGCGCGCATACTGGAAAGCGCCTGTGGATTCTGCATCGGAAACCATTTCTCCCCGGACACGGGGGGTGTCAGCCTCAGGACCAACAACCGCAATTTCGAAGGACGCTCCGGAACCAAGGACGCACAGGTCTACCTTGTCAGTCCTGAGACGGCGGCGGTCAGCGCGGTGTTTGGAGTGATAACCGATCCTACCACTGTAGAACTGCCGAAGATGGCTGTCCCTGCAGTCGAAAGGTATATATTCGATGATAATCTTTTCATATTTCCTGATTCGGAAGAAAAGCCCGAGCCGATCATGCGCGGTCCGAACATCGGGAATCCGCCCGACTGCAGGCCTCTGTCCGACTCAATCAGAGCCGAGGTCACGCTCAAGGTGGGCGACAAGATCACGACCGACCACATCATGCCTGCAGGTGCAAGGCTGAAGTACAGGTCCAACATAGAGAAGTACGCATCGTTCGTATTCGAGCCCGTAGATCCGTCGTTCAGCACAAGAGCGCTGACCAACAAGGCTGAAGGCATGGGCAATGTCGTTGTAGCTGGCCTCAGCTACGGCCAGGGATCTTCCCGAGAGCATGCCGCAATCTGTCCGATGTTCCTGGGCGTCAAGGCCGTGCTTGCCCTCTCCATCGAGCGCATCCACCAGGCGAACCTCTGCAATTTCGGAATCCTGCCGCTCACGTTCCTGGACATCCGGGACTACGAGAGAATCAACCAGCATGACACGATCGAAATTGAGAATGCCGTGGATCAGGTCCGCAGAGGGGATACGATAACCGTGAGGAACGTAACGGGAAACTACGAATTCAACATGCATCTGGAGGCCTCGGAGCTCCAGAAGGCTATGCTCATCGCAGGAGGCCGTCTGAATCAGATCAAGGACAGCCTGAAAGGGGAATAATGATGACGGATTTCACCAAGGTCGTATACATAGAAGGGGATGGCGTGGGAGCCGAGATCACTCCCGTCATGCGTGCTGTTCTGGATGCCGCCATGGACAAGGCATATGGCGGAACCAAGGCCCTGGCCTGGGAAGAGGCATATGCCGGAGGCAAGGCCGAGATGCTTTTCGGAACCAATCTGCCGGAAAGCACTTTGAAGAGGATTCGGGAAGTCGGTCTTGCCATCAAAGGCCCTCTGATGACACCTGTCGGGAAGGGTGCAAGGAGCATAAACGTGGCCTTGCGCCAGACTCTGGATCTCTATGTATGCCTGAGGCCGGTGAAATACTTCACGGGTGTCCCTTCTCCTGTGCGCCATCCCGAGAAAGTGGACATGGTTGTCTTCAGGGAGAACACCGAGGACATCTACGCCGGAATCGAGTGGGCCCAGGGCACCGAAGAGGTCGCCAAGGTTATTTCCTTCCTGAAGGACGAGATGGGTGTCTCCAAGATCCGTTTCCCGGAGACAAGCGCCATCGGTGTGAAGCCTGTAAGCCGAGAAGGTTCCGAGAGGCTGATCGGTGCTGCGATCGACTATGCTCTGGAGAACCACAGGCGCAACGTGACTCTGGTCCACAAGGGCAACATCATGAAGTTCACGGAAGGCGGATTCAGGGCCTGGGGCTATGAACTCGCCGCCTCCAAGTACGGTGCTGTTGTCCGTGATGGACGCACATTCATCCCGCGCGACGGGGAGCCTGACCTGGAGATAATGGACTGCATCTGCGATGCCTTCCTGCAGAACATCCTGCTGAAGCCCGAGGAATACGATGTGGTGGCAACGCTGAACCTGAACGGAGACTATGTTTCCGACGCTCTTGCGGCGCAGGTAGGCGGCATAGGAATATCTCCCGGTGCCAACATAAATTACAATACCGGATGCGCCATATTCGAGGCCACGCACGGCATTGCTCCCGACATCGCGGGCAAGGACATCGTCAATCCTCTGTCCATGGTCCTCTCAGGCGAGATGCTGCTTCGTCATGCCGGCTTCACCGAGGCCGCAGACCTTGTGCTCCACGCTGTCGAGAAGTCCATCTCAGACGGACATGTCACCCGCGATTTCCACATCCTGATGCAGAAAGAAGGCCGCCCCTCCACCTGCGTCGGCACCCGCGACTTCGGCCGCATCCTGATTTCTAATCTGTGACTCATTCTGAACGTGAAAAAGCAAAAGAAACTATCTTTTGCAATTATTTGCAAGGTCGAAAAACCAACTTATGCAAAAGAAATCAACGTTTAGAAACCGACTTTTGCAAATCGTTAGTATTAAATGTAATTCCTTTGTATTGCTATTAGCTAGTTTATGAAATACAATTGTATAGAAGGAAATCAAAGGAGTTGAAAATGCAGAGAACGGCATCAAGAACATCAAGCATATTCACAAGAATCGATCCTGAAACAAAAAACCAAGCAGAGGTGATTCTAGAAAAACTCGGGATTCCACTATCAAATGCTATATGCATGTTTCTCAAACAAGTTGTGCTTCAGAACGGCATACCGTTTGAAATGAAACTTCCCTCTGATTGCGTTCCCGTATCTTTCGGCTCTCTAACCAGGGAGCAGTTTGATGCGGAGATGAGAAAAGGATTTGATGATATTGCTTCCGGCCGTCTCCATTCCGCTGAATCGGTAGAGTCTGAAATCAAAGGAATGATTGAACATGAAAACAACTCTTATTTACACTGAATCGGCTAGAAACGATTTGAAATCAATCTATTCCTATATCTCTACAAGTATGATTCAAAAGCTTCCTCAATTACTATAATACGAGTCATGTATGGAGGAAGAGATATAAGTCAGCAGATGGAAGAAGCATCCCAAGTGAAAGAACCTTCAGTCTGTTATGCATGAATGTAGAGAACAACTCCGCAAAGGCCTCAAAAAGGACTGTTATAGGAGAAGAAGACTCCTATGATGATCCCAAAAGCAGGGTTTGCGGAGAACTCGACAAAGATCCGTTTGCAAATTACGGGCGCTGGTTGATGGGAATCACCTCGCGGGCCTGCGGGCCGACGTAGACCTGGCGCGGGCGACCGAGCTTCTGGTGTATGTCGTGCCTCCATTCGAGCCAGTGCGCGATCCAGCCCGGCGTCCTTCCCATGGCGAAGAGGACGGTGAACATCTGCTGCGGGAAGCCCATCATGTGGAACATGATTCCGGTGTAGAAATCGATGTTCGGATACAGGTGCCGCTCGATGAAGTAGTCGTCGGTCAGGGCCTTCTCCTCCAGCTTGAGGGCGACCTCCAGCAGCTTGTCCTCGTGATGGTCGGAATTCAATAGCTCGATGTTCATCTTCTTGGCGATTCGAGCGCGCGGATCCAGCGTCTTGTAGACCCTGTGGCCGAAGCCCGAGAGCACGAACGGATTGCTCTTATCCTTGGCTTTCTCGATCACGCTGTCTACGGACAAACCGTTGTCCACAATGTCTTTGAGCATGGCCATGACCGCCTGGTTGGCACCGCCGTGCTTGGGTCCCCACAGAGCGCAGACACCTGCGGCGACCGATGCGTAGAGGTTGGCCTCCGACGATCCGACAAGACGCACGGCGGATGTGGAGCAGTTCTGCTCGTGGTCTCCGTGGAGGATCAGCAGCTTGTTCAGGATGTTCACATGCGCCGGATCCGGATGGTAGTTGTTGACCGGTGTGTGGAACATCATGTTCAGGAAGTTCTCGCAGTACTTGTACTCCCAGCGCGGGTCCACGAAATCCAGACCGTTGGCCTGGCGGTAGATGAACGCGGCGATGGTCCTCATCTTGGACAGCATGCGTGTCACGGTAAGGTCGATGTTGTCCTCCGGGTCGCGCTCCTCCATCTCCGGATAGAAGGCCGAAAGCGATGCCACCATGCTGGCCAGGATGCTCATCGGATGGGCATCCTGAGGGTAGGAGCGGAAGAAATTGCGCATGTTGTAGTGCAGCATCGAGTGCTTGTTCAGCAACTGCTGGTAGTTCTGTCTTTCGGAGACATTGGGAAGCACCCCCTTGACCAGAAGGTGGGCGACCTCGATGAAGTCGCAGTTCTGCACAAGGTCCTCGATGTCGTAGCCCCTGTAGCGCAGGATGCCTTTCTCTCCGTCTATGTAGCAGATCTCGGACATGCACGAACCTGTGTTCATGAAGCCCGGGTCATATGTGATGTAGCCCGTACCGGCGCGGAGTTTCTCTATGTCTATGCTGTGATTGCCCATGTTGTCGGTTATGACATCGAGGGCTATGTCCCCTCGGTCAGGCAGGATCAGATGCGCTTTCTGCTTGTCGACAGTCACTGTATGCCTCCGGAATGCATTTATTTTCAATAATTGTTCGATTTTCCGTATGTTAATGCAAAAGCCTGTCTTTGTGAAGAGCCGGTGAAGAGCCGGTGAAGAGCCTGTGAATATCCGGTTGGAAATACCGGATCTGAACACTATAATGGAGACATGAGTGAGATAAGGAACGTGGTATTCGATCTCGGCGGGGTCATGATCAACTACAATCCCGGCCAGTTCATCGCCGACATGGGATATGAGGGAAAGTATGCGGAAGAATTGCGCGACGCCATCTTCTACGACCCGCTGTGGGAAGACATGGACAGGGGCCGTTTCGAAAGCTATGAGCAGGCGCTTCCGGAGTTCATAAAGCATCATCCGCACCTTGAGAAGGATATAAGACGATTCTTCAGGCCCGACTGGTTCGAGGTCTACACTGTAAAGCAGGATACCGAGCGCCTTCTCTACGACTGGGTGTACGACAAGGGGTACGACATCTACATCCTTTCCAACTTCAGCAAGGACGGATTCGCTTACGTGGAGAAGAAATACCCGTTCTTCAAAAAGGCAAGGGGCAAGGTCGTGTCCGCCTACGAGAAGTGCATCAAGCCGTATCCGGAAATCTACAGGATCCTCCTGGACCGCTACGGTCTCAGGCCTGAGGAGAGCGTCTTCATAGACGACTACCAGCCCAATGTCGACGGTGCCATCGCCGTGGGCATGAAAAGCTTCCGCTTCGTGGATCCGATGGATGCCAGACACCGGCTCATGACGATGGGAGTGGGAACAATCTGACGTTTTCTGCAACATCGACCGGTTGAATCCGCAACAAATGCGTGTAATAGGTCCATACGTGCGCGCGCATGGTTGCCATAGATGTCGTATTTCTTTATCCTTGGAACGGAGGATCAGATGCAGTCAATCCGTTCAATTGCGATCCCGCCGCTTACGCCGGATCTTGAGAGGGTCCTGATCGATGCAGAAACGATTCAGAGACGCGTTACCGAACTGGCAAACCAGATAAACAAAGATTATGCAGGCATAGAGAAGCCCCTGATCCTTGTAGGGGTTCTGAAGGGCTCGTTCATCTACCTTGCCGACCTGTGCAGGAAGCTCACTGTCCCGCATGTGGTCGACTTCATCGCCGTATCGAGCTACGGCAAGGGCTCCGAGTCCACAGGAAACGTCAGGCTTCTGATGGATACCCGTGAGAACCTGGAGGACCATGACGTGCTGATCGTCGAGGATATCCTCGATACGGGCTACACCCTGGACTACCTTGTAAGGAACTTCACCGCACGCGGAACGAAGTCGGTCAACACGACGGTTCTCCTGGAGAAGCCGGACCGCCACGTCGTCCACGTGGACCTGAAGTATGTCGGTTTCACGATCCCCGATGTATGGGTCGTGGGATATGGACTGGATTACGGCGAGCAGTACAGGACGCTGCCGTATATCGCCGAGATGCGTGTTCCCCAGAAGTGAACAGAAACGAACAGAAAGGAAGAGGTGAAAGATGTCGGTAATATCTATCATCGGCGCCCAGTGGGGCGATGAAGGCAAGGGCAGGATAGTCGACTATCTTGCAACCGATGCGGATGTGGTCATCAGATACCAGGGCGGCGACAACGCCGGCCATACAGTTGTGAACGAATACGGCAAGTTCGCACTCCATATCGTTCCTTCGGGAATCTTCAATCCCAAGGCCACAAGCATCGTCGGAGTCGGTGCGGTCGTGAATTTCGACACCATGGAGCAGGAGCTCAAGGGCATTCCGGCTACACTCCACAAGAACCTCCGCATAGATGTCAGGGCCCATCTGATCATGCCTTACCACTGTCTTCTGGATGGTGCGGAGGAGAGCAAACGTTCCGAACATGACAAGATAGGTACGACAAAACGTGGAATCGGCCCCTGTTACAGCGACAAGGCCGCAAGAACCGGCATCCGCGCCGGAGAGCTTCTCAATCCCCAGGCCCTCAGGACCCACCTGGAGAAGGTCCTTCCCAAGAAGAACCGCGAGCTCGAGTACTACGGTCTTCAGCAGTTCACGGTCGACGAGCTTGTCGACAAGTGCATGAAGTGGAGGGAGACCTTCGGTTCAAGGATCGTGGACACAGTCCCGATTGTGCGCCAGGCGGTAGATGCAGGACGCAAGATCGTCCTGGAAGGCCAGCTGGGAATCATGCGTGACCTCGACTGGGGCATCTATCCGTACACGACCTCCAGCAACCCGACAAGCGGCGGAGCGGCCAATGTGTCCGGAATCTCGCCCCGCGGGATCAACGAGGTCATCGGTGTGACAAAGGCCTACTCTACAAGTGTCGGCGGCGGTCCGTTCACAGCGGAGCTGTTCGACGAGGACGGCAAGAAGCTCAGGGACATCGGTGCCGAATACGGCGCGACGACCGGCCGCCCCAGACGCTGCGGATGGCTGGATGCTGTCGCGCTGGATTTCTCCTCATACATCAACGGCTTCACTTCCATCGCAGTGACCAAGCTGGATGTCCTGGACACTTTCGAGCAGATCAAGGTCTGCGAGGCCTACGAGCTGGACGGCGGGATCACAAGGTACCTGCCGGATACGGAAGGGCAGGAGAGGGCCAAGCCCATCTTCAGGACCTTCAAGGGCTGGATGTGCGACACCACCAAGTGCCGCCGCTGGGAGGACCTGCCGCGTGAGGCACAGGAGTACGTCAAGGCAATCGGCGAATACGCGCATTGCCCGGTCTCCTACGTTTCCGTCGGCCCGGAAAGGGACCAGATAATCATTCTTTAGTTCTGACAAAACCGGAGGACTGGCAATGGATTTCGGATTCGACACATTCATCTCCCCGCTGACCTGGAGATACGGCTCCCGGGAAATGAAGCACATCTGGTCGGAGACCAACAAGCGCCTCTTGCTCAGGAAGGTCTGGGTAGCGCTCGCAGCCGCCCAGAACAAGGCGGGACTTGTCTCCGACGCGCAGCTTGATGACCTCAGGGCCCACGCCGAACAGGTGGACATAGAGCGGGCGATCGAGATCGAATCCGAAATCCGTCATGACCTGATGGCGGAGATCAAGACCTACGCCGAGCAGTGCAAGGTCGGCGGTGGGATAATCCACATGGGTGCCACCAGCATGGACATCCTGGACAATGCCGATGCCCTGCGCCTGAAGGAATCCGTCTCGCTAATCCTCTCCAGAACAAAAGAGCTTAGAAAGACATTTGCCGAACAGGCAATGAGATACAAGGACGAGCCCTGCATGGCTTTCACCCATATCCAGAGCGCCGAGGTCACCACTGTGGGCTACAGGCTCGCACTTGTCGTGCAGGATCTGGATGAATGCATAAGTGAGCTCGGGTCCCTTGAAATCAGGGGAAAGGGCATGAAGGGAGCCGTCGGAACCAGGGCAAGCTACAAGTGCCTTCTGGAAGGCTCCGGCATGAGTG
>JBGUMQ010000006.1:0-38983 GCA_045116915.1 Sphaerochaetaceae bacterium
TATATATTACAAAGAATTATTTATGTTTTTAACGGCAGTCTGAAGGGGTATCTCAAACCCCTCTAGCTCCTGCGAAACTTGAGTAAATGAGTTGTTTTTTAGGGATGAACCAGAAATCTTTTTGAACGGAGAGGTACAAATCATTTTGTGATTCATCCTGATTGGTTTAGTGCGGCAAATGATGATTTTTGGATGCGGGTGTTTATTTGACTGAGATAGAGTTGAAGGACATACTCTGTGACATCGGTCCAGCACATGTCTGATTGGTTTTTTGCCAACAATACAGTCCTCTATTCTCCTCAGAGAAGAGATTTAGTCATAGATAATCTTTTCAGTTCTTGTTGTTTGGTTTATCATATTAATGTCTGTTAAGATTTTTCGCTTAACCTTTGGGGGAAGGATCATGATTGAGTACATCGAAGGTGACATCTTCAATAGTCCTGCTCAGGTCATTGTCAATACTGTAAACACCGTAGGTGTGATGGGGAAGGGGCTTGCTCTGAGCTTCAAGAACCGTTATCCGGAGATGTTTGAGAAATACCGGAAGGCATGTGAAAGACACCAGCTTACAGTCGGTAAGCTTATGCTCTTCTATGAGCCGGATCATTGGATTCTCCTTTTCCCCACGAAAGAGAGTTGGAGATTTCCCTCAAAGCTCGAGTACATTGAAAAGGGGCTTGCTGTTTTCACATCCATGTATTCTGAAAAAGGCATTTCTTCAATTGCGTTTCCCCGACTTGGATGTGGAAACGGAGAATTGAGTTGGAATGATGTCAGGCCGATCATGGAGAAATACCTGAAGCCGCTCCCCATAGACGTCTACATCTATCTTGACCGGATTCCTTCCTCTGTTCCGGAGCACAAGGAACCCAAGAAGACCATTGAATGGCTCAGGGAGAATGCGAAGGACATGTCATTCGATGGTGTCCGCGATGATCTTCTCAATATCTCAGCGCTTTTCCCATACGAGTACTCATTCGAAGGGAAGGAATACGAGCTGTCATTCCGTGAGCAGATGAGTATTGCAGACAAGACTTCCGGTTCAGTGATTCTGATTGATGATGATGAGCTTTTCGGAATCTGGGATTCAATCAGGAGCAGGGCGGCATTCCCGGTTGCTGAAGCTACAGACAAAGAGAAGGCGGTATACCATCTACTATGTCATTTGGGATATCTGTCTCAAATCAGGATACTTGATCCTGAATCGGGTAGTATGGTGGGTGGTTTCCAGATCAACGCAGGCCTTGGGCGAGTCAAGGAATTGGAGTCCGGTAAATGACATTTCATGACATCATTGTGGATAACAGGAATAATCACAGTCCTGTCAGATGGTGGCCCTTGTTCGCCTACCATTACACTGATGTCACGAATGCTGTCAGCATTCTCAAAACTGGATGCCTTTACAGCCGTGATGAGGCTGTGTCCAAAGGGTTGATGTTGAACGACAATGCAAGCAGGCAGGTTATTGAGAACACTTATAATGATGCGACCTCGTTTGTCCGTTTGTATTTCAGACCCCTGACGCCTACACAGTATTTCAACGAGGGTTACAAGCACCCTGATCTGAGGTACGATTCCGATCCAAACGCCAATACTCCGGTTCCTGTGTTCCTTCTGTTCGATTTGGAAAAGGTATTGGATCTTGATGGTGTTTGTTTCTCCGAAAAGACACTGGCAGGTGGCGGTTCAAATAAGAAACACGGTGTTGGGGAATTCTCTGGATTGAATTTCGATGCCATCTACAGCAACAGCTGGGAGAATTCAGAGCTGAACCGTCCCTTCAGGCATGCTGAGATTGTATGTCGGAGTCCACTGCAGTTGAAACCGTATCTGCGGAGAATAGTTTGCAGGAATCCGATTGAGAGAGCTACACTTCTATCCTTGTTGCGGGAAGAAGATACCGGATTGATAGATGAGTATTCGGAAATCATTGTCGTGGGTAAGGAGAATCTCTTCGAACGGAATGCTCTGTTCGTTGAGGATTTCAACTACCATGATGACTTGGTTGTGTTCTCTCTGTCAGATTCCTATGGAAAGAGAAACTACATCAGGAAGCATAAGGAAAGATATGGGGAAAGGTACCTCAGACCGATTGAGGCCAGAATGTGCATTACCTGGGTTTTCTCGGATAAAAGTAAAGAGAGCTGTTCCTACAAAGCTTCAGTGGATTATGTGAAAGATACAAAACTGCGCTTTTCCGACATCAGTATGAAGCCTGGTGCTGAGAAGATAGTCGTCAAGCTGTTCATGGATGACAAACTGATGTGTTTCATAAGCCGTTCCCTGGAATCCGGAGAAGTGATTGAATGAACCGTTGATATTTGTTGGAGGAGAATATTGTTATTCGGCACCAAGGAATGGGCTCCATTCAACTTCAATTTCATGAGCGGTTGCTCCAATGACTGTGTCTATTGCTATGCGAAAGACATGGCCATCAGGTTCAAACGCAAGACTCCCGATACGTGGAAGACCGAAGAGCCTGTCGATATGTCCGGCAAATCTTATTCTAGGAAGAGCGGCGATATAATGGTTCCGTCTTCTCATGACATCACTCCCGGGAACAGAGAGAAGGCTATGACCGTTCTGGAAAAGCTCATCTCAAACGGCAACAACCTGCTTGTGGTTACCAAACCCAATTTCGAATGCACAAAGCGTATCGTAGACACATTCGCAGATAGCAAAGAACAGTTGAAGTTCCGTTTTACAATAGGATCATCGGATTCTTCTGTTCTCAAGTTGTGGGAACCCGGAGCACCCGATTTCCAAGAGAGGCTCAAATCCCTCATATACGCATTCGACAACGGATATTCGACCAGCATCTCCTGCGAACCGCTTCTTGATGAGAACTTCGATGATCTCTATGAGAAGGTCTCACCATATGTGAACAGGTCAATCTGGATAGGGAAGATGAACTCTGCCGTCAAGCGCGTGCGGGACAATACTGCCGGACGGTTCCCTATGGAGAAGGTCAATGAGCTGGTGGCTTCACAGTCTGATGAGAAGATCCTGGCTTTGTTCCTGAAGTACAAGGACAATCCTCTGATCGAGTGGAAGGAGAGCATCAAGAAAGTGGCTATTGCACACGGGTATGATGTCTGAAAGGTGTGCTATGGGGCATCGGTCTGAATGTTGTCATTCCTTTCTGAAGCCAATCAAAGGTGTGAGGATTGAGTATTCCTGAGATGTGGGATGATCAGAAGATTCCCAGTCTGCCTCCATTGATGTGAGATGCAATATGATTCAGAGAATAAAGACGATCAAGTCAATGCCGGATTGCATGCTCATGGTCTTGTTTGATGACGGTAAGCAGGTTATGTATGATGTGAAGGAGGACTTCGATCTTCCTGAATACAGCTCCCTGAAGAACATCCATGGCTTGTTCAACCAGGTCCAGTTGGATGAGAGCCGGACTTGTGTCTTCTGGACCAGGGATGTTGATTTGCCCAGCGATATCATCTACGAGTACGGAAAGCCGCTGTGATGAATTAATAGTCATTCTACGTGCTGAAGAAACTCATGCAGGAGAAGGGAAAGGGAAATTAGGGGAAATTAAGGGAATATTTCCCCTAATTATGGTTTCTGCCAGCATCTCTCAGTGGCCGGTGCCATGCTGTGGGGCATCGGCCTTTGTGGGTATTCGCGGGGAATCAGGTGTCTTTGCGGAGTATGGTCAGTTGTCCAGATCTTCCATTTGGAGGAATCTCTGGAGGTTTATGTGATTGACTGTACTTGTGGAGATGTCGATCGGGTCCGTTGTGATGAGGATCTTCTTCCGTGAGTTGTCCAATACGTTGAATAGTGCCATTTCCCGCTCATAGGTGCTGTCTTCGGCTACGGAGTAGGCAACTTGGACAAGGTATTCCTTCAGGTCTTTGCGGGCGATGAAATCGATCTCGCGATTATCCTGCTTGAAAACAGAAACCTCATAGCCCATGTAAATCAATTCGTTATAGACGATATTCTCCAGATTGTGTGTGAGGTCATATTTGTTGACAGGTTGACGGATGGTGTTGAAAGAAACATCCTCATCATAGATCTTCACGAAGAATGCCAGCTCCCGTTTGGATCTTGTCGAGTACTGCGGTATCTTGCGGATCACATATGCTTCTTCAAGGTAATCCAGGTACTTCATTACGGTGTTGATGGAGCATGTCAATTTTTCTGACTTCAGGTAGTTCAGTACCGAGTTCGCGCTGAATATCCGGGCATTGGAAATCAGGACATAATTGGTAAGCCGCTTGAAGATATCGGTCTTCCTTATGGCATATCGGTTCATTATGTCATTCACAATGATGGTCTGGTTCAAATCATTCAGGTACCGGACAATGGATTCCTTGTCCGGCATCTCTATGACTTTCGGGAATCCTCCGAAAACCAGATAGTCTGTTGTGGTGTATTCTTTCCCGAGTTCTTTTGAATATTCCTGGATTTCCTTGTATACGAAAGGCCTTATGCAGAAAGAGACATATCTCCCGCTGAGTTCCTTTGTGAATTCTTTGGCCAGAAGCTTGGAATTGCTTCCGGTAATGAAAAGTGAAGTATTCTGGAGCCTGAGTGAGCGACAGGCTATGTTCCATCCGTCAATGAGTTGCACTTCATCAAGGAAGACATACAGTTTCTTGTCTTCCGGGATCCTTGACACGACATATTCAGACAAGGAGTTCGCATCGGTAATCCGGGTCGAGTACTCCAGTTGCTCGAAATTGATCATAAGGATTTCCTTTCCCTGTGATTTGAGTTCCGTTGCTATTTGGGAAAGAATGACGGATTTGCCGCATCTTCGGATTCCTGTAATGACCTTGATCAGGTCACTGTCATAGAATGGTCTGATTTTCCTGATGTAATGCTCCCGGTTTATCATGCTTATATTAAAATGAAAAATATGTGTGAAGTCAAGCAAAGTTTTCAGTAGTACTGAAAAGTATGTTTTTAAATATGAAAAGTTTTCATTATGGTTGCTGAAACCAGAGAACGAAAACTCAAGAATTCAATTGTTTTTGAAAATACTATAGGGAGAAAACTCAATATTTCGCGGGAATCTGAAATTTCTGTAGGGGAAAGGGACTGGAAAACTCAAATTGGAAGAGATTGTATGATGTCAGGTGGATCGTACGGGGAGTTCTGAGCTGTCAAGTCGGGACAGGAATACGGTTGTTGGGTTGTGACTACGGCGGATGATGGAGCGGGCGGGTTTGTCAAGGGACAGTACGCTGGCTGGTCGGGCAGGGAGGTTCTTGTTGTTTCCGGGATCCGGTAGGCTGATATGATGGTCAGCCGGGCAGCCCTTGACAAATCGTCACGGAATACCCTTCTTGCAGCGAGCGGCTATTTCCCGCCGCTCCCTGCCTTCCGGCGAGGGGGTTTTTATAGACAACTATGATGTCAACTACGACGTCTGAGGCGTCTAAGTCGACTAGAGCGTCTAGAGCATCTAGAGCGTCTAGAGCATCTAGAGCGTCTAGAGCATGTAGGGCGTTCAGGGTTTTCAACTACAACTAATGCTGAAAAAAAGACAAGAGGAAACACAATCTTGGTTGCGTCCTCTTGTCTTTTCAAGGAATTGGCTCATTTTCAGGCGGGTTTCTTGTCTTCTTCCTGCGGCTGGGTGTTTTCCGATAGGCGGGCAAGGATGGATGGCATGTTTATGATGATGAATTCCTGGGCGTTGGAATCGTATGTGATGGCGATGTAGGAACTTTTTCCATACTTGCTTTCTTTTGTCTCCTGCCAGATTCCGATTTCCCTACCGTTCGCTGTAGGCTGTTTGCATCTCTTTCCGTCATCCTGAATGGCATATTCCATGTAGCCTTCATCGATCAGGTAATTCATGACGTCATTGTAAGAGAGTTTCTTCATGTTCGAGGTGTTGGTCAATGTGTTGATCCTCCTCACTATCTCGGAGAGGTACAGTGGAGTGTGGGAATAATTGAAATTCGTCAACTCCTCCTCGGTGATGGAGAACGGTCTCTTATTGCTGCCGCGGCGTACGACACCGCCGTTGGCAATGATCTGGCGCAGCAGGTCGGAGACGTAGAACAGGCATCGGGATATCCTGATGTTGTTCACGCAGTCGTTTTCCGTTACCGGCATGTCGGTGATGGGGTTGACTCCATTGGCCAACTTGTCGACATAGTCCTTTGCTCTGATTGTGATTTCCATTTCTGTCATGATGTTTTTCTCCCCTGATTGAATTCTAAACAGGTGCTGCGGCGCATTCAAGCGCTTTGGCAAAAATAATCGATATTTATATTGTTGTAAAAGAATTGTGTTTTTCGGTAAAGCCTGCTGATATTATCTTATCCATGGTATATACTTGAGGGGAAATCAAGACAGGAGGTGGAGTATGCAGACTGCAAAAGTGATAAACAGCGGATGTTTTCAGATGGTCGGAATCCCGAGGGAATACAGGTTCGATTCGGATGAGGTTTTCATCAGCAGGATCGGTGATTCGGTGATGCTCACTCCGAAGGATGCTCTGGCAAGTGCGTTCGACCTTGGTGCCTCGATGGTAACGGAGGATTTCCTGCAGGACTGGAAGTGAGGTGCGCTGTGGGGCATCGAGCTATGGGGTCGTTGTCTTAGGTGTGGGGATGATGTAGTATCGGTGTGGGGATGAGAGGTTTGAGATGACGTGTGAAGAGGTGTTTTTCGAGACGTATGGGAGGGAGCCGCTGCAGGCGTTCTGTCCGTACAGGGTGTGTCCGCTGGGGGCGCATATAGACCATCAGTTCGGCAAGATACATGGGTTCGCGCTGGATTATGGTGTGCACATGGCTTATGGGGCCAAGGAGAACGGGGTTGTGGAGCTGGTCTCCATGAATTTCCCCAAGAGGGCGCAGTTCCATGTGATGTCGGTGCCTGATGAGAAGGTGGGCGACTGGGCGGACCATCTGAGGGGTGCAACGAAGATACTGGGAAGGAAATATACGCTGCACCGCGGGCTGTGCGGTGTGATCAAGGGGGCTCTGCCGATCGGAGGGCTTTCGTCGTCGGCCGCGGTGATCATCTGTTTCATGAAGGCGCTGTGTGCGGTAAACGACATCAGGCTGTCGGATCAGGAGTACATATACATGGCAAAGGCCGCGGAGAACGAGTATGTGGGAGTCTCGTGCGGAAAGCTGGACCAGAGCTGCGAGGTGCTGTGCAGGAAGGACTCGCTCTTGGCGCTGGATTGCCTTGATGACAGCTATGAGAATTACAGGAAGCCTGAGGCGATGCCGGATTTCAGGATTGCCATTTTCTTCTCCGGGCTGGAGAGGTCGCTGGCGTCATCGGCCTACAACAACAGGGTGGATGAGTGCAAGGCATCGGCCTTCGCGCTTTATTCGTATGCCGTTTCCGACCTCAGGCCGGATCTGGATATGGGTGTGGGGCTGAAGCTGAAGGACACGTTCCTGCGCAATGTGAAGGAGGAAGTGTTCCGGGATTACGGAGCGCGGATGCCGGAGACCTGGCAGAGAAGGTGCAGGCATTTCTACAGCGAGATGGCGCGCGTGGAGCAGGGCACGGAGCTCTGGAAGAGCGGGGACCTTGCAGGATACGGGAAGCTGGTGTTTGAAAGCGGCAGTTCGTCCATCTACAACTATGAGTCGGGCTGCCCGGAGCTCAAGACGCTGTACAATATCATGACAAGGACCGACGGCATTTACGGAGGACGGTTCTCCGGGGCCGGTTTCAAGGGCTGCTGCATGGCGCTGATAGATCCGTCGTATGCAGATTCGATCAGGGAGAAGGTCGAGCGCGAGTATCTTGCCGAGTTCCCCCTGCTGAAGGGAAGGTACAGTTTCCATTTGTGCGATACCGCGGACGGTGTCGGAAATTGAGTTTAGTTTTGATTAAGGTGGTTTCTTTATGATTTGTGTGCTTCTTGCCGCGGGATACGCGACGCGCATGTATCCTCTTACGGAGAATTTCCCCAAGCCTCTTCTGGAGGTCGGAGGGAAGGCGATACTGGACTGGATCGTCGATGATCTTTCGACGTCCGGGAAGATCGACAGGTATGTGGTGATTTCGAACCACAAGTTCATGCCGCAGTTTACAGAGTGGGTGGGGCTCAAGCGGGCTCAGGGACTGGATGTTGTGCTGCTGGATGATGGTTCCACTTGCAATGACAACAGGCTTGGAGCCGTGAAGGACATTGAGTTCGCGATCGAGTCACTGGGGCTTGACGATGATCTGCTTGTTCTGGCAGGGGACAATGTCATGGACTTCTCGTTCAATTCGTTTGTAAGTTATTTCTTTGAAAAGAAAACGACATGCATCATGCGGTACCGTGTGCCGGGGCTCAAGGGGCCGTGCAAGTTCGGTGTATGCGAGGTGTCGGAGACAGACAAGGTGCTGAGCATGGTGGAAAAGCCGGCGGTGCCCAGGAGCGAGTGGGCCGTGCCTCCGTTCTACGTCTACAGCAGGTCGGATCTGGATCTGTTCAGGAAAGGCATCGAAGGCGGATGCAACACGGATGCGCCGGGATCGTTCATCGAGTGGGTCTGCACGCAGACGGAGGTGCATGCGTTCGAGATGCCGGGGCAGAGGTACGATGTGGGTTCCATCGAGGGGTACGAGAAGATCAGGAAGGAGTATAAAGGGATCACCAGGTAGGTCTTGCTTTTGCGGGTGCGGAGTGGGGCATCGGTCTATGCGGGATCGGAGTGATTCGGGATTCCATTCCGGCTCCGGGTTGGGTATCATATGGTGAGGGAGTTTTGATATGGGAGAGATGAAGACTGTTCTTGTCACTGGTGGCGCCGGGTTCATCGGGTCGAATTTCGTGTATCTGCTGCTGGACGAGCGTCCACAGTGGAGGGTTGTGTGCGTGGATTCGCTGACGTATGCGGCGAACATCCATACGTTGAACGATGCGCTGAAGAATCCGCAATTCATGTTCTATAAAGAGGATATCCGCAACAGGGATGGGGTTTTCGCCATCTTCGAGAAGGAGAAGCCGGATGTCGTGGTGAACTTCGCGGCCGAGAGCCACGTGGACAGGTCCATCGAGAATCCGGGGATCTTCCTGGAGACGAACATCCTGGGGACGCAGGTGATGATGGACGCGTGCCGCAAGTACGGTGTCGAGAGGTTCCATCAGGTCGGTACGGACGAGGTCTACGGGGACCTTCCGCTGGATAGGCCGGATCTGTTCTTCCATGAGGATACGCCGATACATACGTCGTCGCCGTATTCGACTTCCAAGGCTTCGGCGGATCTTCTGGCATTGGCCTACCACAGGACATATGGGCTGCCGGTGACGATTTCCAGGTGCTCGAACAACTACGGGCCGTACCAGTTCCCGGAGAAGCTGATTCCGCTGATGATAAACAATGCTTCGCACGACAAGGCGCTGCCGGTTTATGGAGAAGGTCTGAATGTGCGTGACTGGCTGTACGTCAAGGACCACTGCTACGGCATTCTGGCCGTTCTGGAGAAAGGCAGGGTGGGCGAGGTCTACAACCTGGGCGGCCACAACGAGAAGGCCAATATTGAGATCGTCAAGATCATCCTGCGCGAGCTGGGCAAGCCGGAGTCGCTGATAACGTATGTTGCGGACAGGAAGGGGCATGACCAGAGGTATGCAATAGATCCTTCCAAGGCGATGGCAGAGTTGGGCTGGGCTCCGACGACGATGTTCGCCGACGGTATCAAGCTGACCATCCGCTGGTACAAGGAGCACATGGACTGGATGGCCGAGTGCACGTCGGGCGAGTATGTGAAGTACTACGAAGAGATGTACGGGAAGAGGTGAGGTTTTTTTGGAATGCTGGACAAGAATGTTGACCTGAAGGGCAAGAGCATACTGGTGACCGGAAGCGCCGGGTTCATCGGATCGAATCTGGTGAAGCGGCTTTTCAAGGTGGCCGACGGGGCGCATATTGTCGGTTTCGACAATGTGAACGACTATTATGATGTGTCTCTGAAAGAGTACAGATTGGCTGAGTTGGACCTGCTTTCCGGTGGGTTCTCGGGTTCATACGAATTTGTGCGTGGTAATCTGGCCGACTCCGGAATGATATTCTCTCTGTTCGAGAAGCATCATTTCGATGTGGTGGTGAACCTGGCGGCGCAGGCAGGTGTGAGGTATTCCATAACCAATCCGGGCGTGTACATCGAGTCCAACCTGATAGGTTTCTACAACATACTGGAGGCGTGCCGCAAGTATCCGGTGCAGCATCTGGTTTATGCTTCATCCTCATCCGTCTATGGAGGGAACAAGAAGGTTCCTTTCGCAGTCGAGGACAAGGTGGACAACCCCGTGTCGCTTTATGCGGCGACCAAGAAGAGCAACGAGCTTCTGGCCCATGCCTATTCAAAGCTTTACAACATTCCTTCTACTGGTCTTCGTTTCTTCACTGTCTACGGGCCTGCAGGACGTCCGGACATGGCGTATTTCGGCTTCACCAACAAGCTGCTTCGCGGCGAGACGATCAAGATCTTCAATTTCGGCAACTGCAAGCGCGATTTCACGTATGTGGACGATATCGTTCATGGCGTGGAGCTGGTGATGCAGAGCGCACCGGAGAAGGTCAACGGAGAGGACGGTCTGCCGCTTCCGCCGTACCGCGTGTACAACATCGGCAACAACAGCCCGGAGAATCTTCTGGACTTCGTGGAGATACTGTCTGAAGAACTGGTTTCGGCTGGTGTCCTGCCTGCGGACTACGATTTCGAGGCCCACAAGGAACTGGTTCCGATGCAGCCGGGCGATGTGCCTGTGACCTATGCCGACACTTCAGCTCTGGAGAGGGATTTCGGTTTCAAGCCGTCGACGACGCTGCGCGAGGGTCTTCGCTGCTTTGCTAGATGGTATAAGGAATACTATAAGGTCTGATTTTTGTGGTTTTGATGTTCTGAATATCATTTTTGGTTTCGTGGGGCTCCGGTTCGGGGCCCCTTGTTTTTGTTTTTGTATGATGCTGTGAGCAACATTTTGTTTTGTGATTTTTGTGATTGACAATTGCCTTGGGTGCTGATAGAGTCATCTGTGGTTTTTTTTGGAGGGCAATAAACAATATGAGACATTTTTCACAGGAACTTCTTTCAAAGGCCGTCGCCGACATGCGCAAGAAGAAGGGCATGTCCCAGGAGGAGCTGAGCGAGGCCACAGGAATCAACAGGACCATGATCGGACGCATCGAGCGTCAGGACTATCTTCCCACCATCAGGCAGCTTGAAAGCCTGATCGATGTTCTGGATATAGACTATGATTCAATATTGGAAGAGGAGCCTGTGGCTGCTGCTCCGGCTCCCGCTGCCGCACCTCACAGGATCGCTGTCGCCGGAACAGGCTATGTCGGTCTTTCGATGGCCGTCCTGCTCTCACAGCACAACCACGTCGTGGCAGTCGATGTCGTCCAGGCCAAGGTTGACATGATCAACCGCCACGAGTCGCCGATCGTCGACAAGGAGATCCAGGATTTCCTTTCAACGAAGGAATTGGACCTGACAGCCACGCTTGACGGCGATTCAGCGTATAAGGATGCCGAGTACGTCATCATCTCCACGCCGACCAACTACGACGAGAAGCTCAATTATTTCGACACATCGTCCGTCGAGTCCGTCATACAGCAGGTCATCGCCGTCAATCCCGATGCTATCATGATCATCAAGTCCACGGTCCCCGTCGGATTCACGGCATCGGTGCGCGAGAAGTACTGCTGCGACAACATCCTCTTCAGCCCGGAGTTCCTGCGTGAGGGCAGGGCGCTTTACGACAACCTCTATCCCTCCAGGATCATCGTCGGATCGCCCGTGGGCAACGCCCGCCTTGCCAAGGCCGCCCGCACGTTCGCATCCATGCTGGTCGCCGGCGCCGTGAAGAAGGACATCGAGGTGCGCTACATGAACACCTCGGAGGCCGAGGCCGTAAAGCTCTTCGCAAACTCCTATCTGGCCCTGCGCGTGTCGTTCTTCAATGAATTGGACACCTATGCTTCCGTTCGCGGATTGGATTCCAAGGCAATCATCGACGGTGTCTGCCTGGATCCCAGGATCACAGCCGTGTACAACAACCCCTCGTTCGGCTACGGCGGATACTGCCTGCCCAAGGACACCAAGCAGCTTCTGGCCAACTATTCGGATGTCCCTCAGAACATCATCACGGCCATCGTCGCGGCCAACAGCACCCGCAAGGACTTCATCGCCGACCAGGTGATCGCGCGCCATCCGTCTGTCGTCGGTGTCTACAGGCTGACCATGAAGGCCGGTTCGGACAACTTCCGCCAGAGCTCGATCCAGGGCGTCATGAAGCGAATCAAGGCCAAGGGAATCAAGGTCATCATCTACGAACCGACGCTGGCCGACGGCGAGCTCTTCTTCAACTCGGAGGTGGTCAACAACCTCAAGAAGTTCAAGAAGCTGGCCGATGTGATCCTTGCCAACCGCTACGACGAGGTCCTCTCGGATGTTGCGGACAAGGTGTACACGCGCGACCTGTATTCCAAGGACTGATTTACCTGTAGTAAACTTTGTTTTCCTCTGTCCCGAGGCCCCTCTGCTCATTGCTTTTGGCCATCCATGTGATACAATGGTTGAGTCCGTTGCATGGATGAGAGAGAGGAAACACAATGATTGAATCGTTTTTCGACGAGATCAACAGGATCTCGCACGAGTTCGACCTTTCAGGTCTCGTGAACGTCAGTGAGATAAACGTCGGCAAGGTGAACCACACCTGCAGGGCCGATTTCGTCATAGACGGATGGATGCATTCGTACATCGTCCAGAAGGTCAACACCTATGTCTTCCGCAAGCCGTGGGATGTCATGCACAACATCCAGCTGGTCTCGGAGTTCATGGCCGAGCACCATCCGGACATCAAGAGCCTGCGCTACATCCATGCGCTGAACGGCAAGAACTACTTCGAGGAGGAGGGTGCCTTCTGGCGCATGTACAGGTACGTAGACTCCGTGACGTTCAACTCGTCGCGCGACCCCGTCATCGTGGAGAACGCCGGAAAGGCTTTCGGGCGTTTCCAGAAGGCGCTGGCCGATTTCGATGCCTCGCTGCTGCGCTACACGATTCCCGATTTCCACAACACCACCAAGCGCTACGCAGACCTTGAGTCGGACTTCGCATCCGACCCCCTCTGGCGCGCCCACACATGTCAGGAGCAGGTCGAGTATGTCCTTTCCATGAAAGAGAAAGCGCTGGTACTGGACAACCTGCACAAGGATGGCCTGATCCCGCTTCGCGTGACGCACAACGACACCAAGATCAACAACGTTCTCTTCGACCCGGAGACCCGCAAGGCCGTCTGCGTCGTGGACCTGGACACCGTCATGCCGGGCCTGGCGGGCCATGACTTCGGCGATGCCATCCGATCGGCCGGAAACTCGATGGGCTCCTCCAGCCTGGAGTTCGACAAGGTCTTCCTTGACATGAACATATTCAAGGCTTTCGCCACCGGCTTCCTGTCGCAGACGGCTCCGCTGTTCACACCGTACGAGATCTCGAGCCTTGCCGACAGCTGCCTTGTCATGACGCTGGAGCTTGCCTCCAGGTACCTGGACGACTACCTGACCGGAGACAAGTACTTCAAGGCCAAGTACGAGACACAGAACCTGGACCGCGCACGCAACCTGATCGCTCTGGCACGCAGCATGGAAGGACTGCTTCCGGAGATGAGGCGCGTGATCGAAGAGCTGACTCACTGAGATTATTGTTTGTATATTTGATATTTCCTCGTTTTGTTTGAATGATTTTGTTGCAAACTGTTGCGCCGTGTTCTAATATATAAACGTTAGGGCATATTGTGCCCTTTGGCGAACAAGGATAACACGGAGGTTTTCTACATGGATTTCGAAGCGATCAGGAAAGCTGCACAGAAATACGGTCCCGACATGACACGTTTCCTGCGGGACATGATAGCGATCCCGTCCGAGAGCTGCGAGGAGAAGGGCGTGGTCCACAGGATCAAGGAGGAGATGGAGAAGCTCGGCTACGACAAGGTCGAGATCGACGGTCTCGGAAACGTCATCGGCTGGATGGGCAGCGGAGACAAGATCATCGCCATCGATTCGCACATCGACACGGTCGGAATCGGAAACATCAACAACTGGACGGACGACCCCTACAAGGGCTATGAGACGGACAAGGTGATCTACGGCCGCGGAGGATCGGACCAGGAGGGCGGTATGGCATCGGCCACATACGGTGCCAGGATCATGAAGGACCTCGGCCTGATTCCGGAGGGGTACAAGATCATGGTCGTCGGATCGGTCCAGGAAGAGGACTGCGACGGCATGTGCTGGCAGTACATCTACAATGTTGACAAGATCGTGCCGGAGTTCGTGATCTCCACGGAGCCCACGGACGGCGGAATCTACCGCGGCCACAGGGGAAGGATGGAGATCCGCGTGGACGTCAAGGGCATCTCCTGCCACGGCTCGGCTCCGGAGAGAGGCGACAACGCCATCTACAAGATGGCCGATATCCTGCAGGATGTCAGGGCCCTGAACGAGAACCCCGCGGACGACAGCGTCCAGATCAAGGGTCTTGTGAAGATGCTGGATCCGAAGTACAACCCCGAGCATTATGAGGATGCCCGCTTCCTCGGCCGCGGAACCTGCACCGTCAGCCAGATATTCTACACATCGCCTTCACGCTGTGCCGTTGCAGACAGCTGCGCCATCTCCATCGACCGCAGGATGACGGCCGGCGAGACATACCAGACCTGTCTGAAGGAGATCGAGGACCTGCCTTCGGTGAAGAAGTACGGCGACGACGTCAAGGTCAGCATGTACTGGTACGACAGGCCGGCATGGACCGGTGAGGTCTACAAGACGGAGTGTTTCTTCCCGACATGGATCAACAAGGAGAGCGCTCCGCACGTCAAGGCCCTGGCCGACGCCTACCACGCTCTGTGGGGCGATCAGAGGATCTGGGCCGACGACACCGCAAGGGCAAAGAGGGAGGGCAGGCCGCTGATCGACAAGTGGACCTTCTCCACCAACGGCGTCTCCATCCAGGGCCGCTACGGCATACCGTGCGTCGGTTTCGGACCGGGCGCGGAGAGCCAGGCGCATGCCCCGAACGAGATCACATGGAAGCAGGACCTGGTGGTCTGCGCATCCGTGCTCGCCGCGGCTCCGATGCTGTACAAGCCGTCGTCGGATGACGGTTCGGCTACCAGCTTCCGCCAGCAGCTGACTGGAAACGATATCAAGTAATTTCAATAGGTAATTTCAATAGGAGAATGGAAATGAGCAAAGCTTTAGAACTTGCCAGACATCTTGAGACACTCCACATCAACAACATGTACAAGAACGATTTCTTCTGGACATGGGACAAGACGGATGAGGAGATAGACGCCATCTTCACGGTCGCCGACGCGCTGAGGGACCTGCGTGAGCACAACAAGAGCACACGCATCTTCGACAGCGGTCTGGGGATCTCGATCTTCAGGGACAATTCGACGAGAACACGTTTCTCGTTCGCAAGTGCCTGCAACCTGCTTGGTCTTGAGGAGCAGGTCCTGGACGAGAAGGTCAGCCAGATCGCACACGGCGAGACCGTCCGCGAGACTGCCAACATGGTCTCCTTTATGGCCGATGTCGTCGGTATCCGCGACGACATGTTCATCGGCGAGGGCCACAAGTACCAGAAGACATTCATCGATGCCTGCGAGTACGGCTACCGCCACGGCATCCTTGAGCAGAGGCCCACGCTGGTCAACCTGCAGTGCGATGTGGACCATCCCACGCAGTGCATGGCCGACATGCTGCATGTCATCCACCAGTTCGGCGGAGTCGAGAATCTGAAGGGCAAGAAGGTCGCCATGACATGGGCCTACAGCCCGTCGTACGGCAAGCCGCTGAGCGTCCCGCAGGGTGTCATCGGCCTGTTCACCAGGTTCGGTATGGATGTCACGCTGGCACATCCCGAGGGTTACGAGGTCATGCCGGATGTCATCGACATAGCCAAGAAGAACGCTGCTGCCACGGGTGGTTCGTTCAGGCAGTGCAACAGCATGGACGAGGCCTTCAAGGATGCCGATATCGTGTATCCGAAGAGCTGGGCTCCTTTCGCCGCCATGGAGGAGAGGACACGCCTGTACCAGCAGGGAGACAAGGCCGGTATCGATGCCCTGGAGAAGAAGCTCCTGGCCCAGAACGCCGAGCACAAGGACTGGACGTGCTCCGAGGAGAAGATGAAGCTGACCAAGGACGGAAAGGCCCTCTATCTCCATTGTCTGCCTGCGGATATCTCCGGTCTCTCCTGCAAGGAGGGCGAGGTCGACAACTCGGTTTTCGACCGCTACCTGGATCCGCTGTACAAGCAGGCTTCCTACAAACCGTACGTGATCGCCGCCATGATCTTCATGAGCAAGGTCAAGGATCCGGTGAAGACGCTGATGGCTCTGGATGCTTCGGACAAGCTCAGGAAGCTGTATTGAGTTTTACTTTGTTATGTTATTGGGGGCTCCCGGGTTCGGGAGTCTTCTTTTTGCCCCGCCTTCAGGAATCCGATGTCGGTTTTGCAGGAGATGTAGTGCAGAATGGTTTGTTTTTGGCGTTTTGCACTATTTTTTCACGCAAAACAACCAAAAACAATTGATCTGCACTATACCGTCTCAATTATCCGGTTGATCTTTTGGCCTGCAACATAAAAAAGTCGGATTATTTTTCGATTTACTCCAATATTCGGAACAGTTTTTCCGTATATGCATGTGAACGGGATTCCGCTTTTGGCGTTTTCCCGAAGGAGTTCACATGAAGATGAAAATCAATAGGATGAGGGTGGCGTTTGCCCTCCTGGTGGTTGTGGCCGCTGTCGTTGTGATGGTGCTGGCCAATTCGTGCAGCGGTTCGGACTCTGTCACTGCTTCGCTGGAGCTCAGGCTTGAGGATGGGGTCTCAAGGACCATCATGCCGTCGGCCACGCTGATGGAGACGGCAAAGTATTCCGTTTCAGGAACAGGGCCCGGCGGTGCGGCTTTCGGCCCGGTGCTGAGCACGGAAAGCACTGTCGCCATACGCAACCTTGTGACGGGCCAGTGGACGCTCACGGCCAAGGCGCTGAACATCCAGAACAACGAGATATCGAATGGAACTGCTTCCGTCGATGTCGTGCGCGGGGAGAATACGGCGACGATCGCCCTGGACACCATGGCCGGAAGCGGCTCGATGGAGCTGGATTTCAGCTGGGACAAGGGGATAAGCACCGACCAGACGATGAACCTGATGATCTCCATTGAGGATGCCGACGGTGCGATAAACATCTTCAACCACACTGTACGCGTGGCAGACGGATGCTCGGCATTCATCAGGAACCTGAATGCAGGGTGCTACATAATGTCGGTGCAGGTGCAGGATTCCAGAGGCTCGCTGGGAATCGGAGCCACCGATGCTGTACGGATTGTGGCAAACACGCGTTCCTACGGCGATATCGAGCTTCTGTCGGTCACGCAGCCGGATGAACCTGCGGACGGAAGTGTGCAGGTGACGCTGCACAACAGCATATCCAGCCCGCTTCCTTTCTATATAGATTATTCGCCAAAGAACGCGGAGAAGGGCGGACAGGTGGTCCTCAGGGCGCGTTGCGACTGCCTCCCCGAAGGGAAGGGCGATGCGGACTATCTGTACCAGTGGTACCGCAACGGGGAGCTGATAAGGTCGGGGAAGAAGGCCGTGATCACGGTCGAGGCCCTTGCGGGCAACACGCGCTACGATGTGATTGTCGGCGATTATGTGGACGGGACGCTCTGCGGGGCGACGCTCAATCTGAGCATACCTTATTGAGCTTTGAGAATACGTTTTGGCAGTGTTTTTCCAGTTCTTTGGGTTCTAGTCTGAGTTCTCTACAGAATCTGTTGTGCTGCGCTTCCAGGATTCTTTCGTGCTCCCGCGCGTTGGTGCCTTCGTAGTCTGTCTCAGGAACTGTGTTTCCGTTGGCTCTGAAGATGTCGGCGATGCTTCCTTTGAAACGGGGGCCGATGGAGATGATCAAGCCCTTCTTTTCCAGCTGCGCCGCCGTCTCGGCGGAGCCGGAGAAGCCGTGCCAGATGACGGAGAAGGGGCGCAGTTCAAGACCGTGCAGGATCTCCAGCATGAGGCCGGTGGAGCGCACGCAGTGCAGGCTGATGCATCTGCCGTTGTCTTTTGCGAACAGGAGTTCCTTCTGCAGGATGTCGGCCTGCTTCTGCATCGGGACAAGGTCGACGAACCGCTTGTCCAGCCCGACTTCTCCCAGATGGATGTCATCATGGGAGGCGAGGATGGAGAGGAGCCGTGCCTGTTTTTCTTCCGTCCACCTGTCGGGAAGGAGGCCCTCGAAGCGCATGAGGCAGGCCTGCGGGGCTGCATCTGTAGGCTCTGCCGTGCAGACAATCGAGTCGGGAGAGGGGACGTGGCTGTGGAAATCGAACCTCATGCTGTGAGCGTATCACATCAGGCGGGATGAAGCCAGTGTGTAACCTGTTGGAAAAACGGTGGTTTGATTGTAGATTTGATTGTAGAATTGTATCGATGCAGGATAGGCCGATGAAGCGACGTTGGAGTTTGTTTTTCATCCTTATCATCCTCTTTGTAACCATCCCGGGCGCTTTCGCGAGCTTCGGGATGATGCCCTATGTCTCCGGAGCTTTCGGAGTCAATCTATGTCATCCTACGGCAGAATACCTTGAGAATTATCCGGGAGATGAGACAATCGGGACACCGTTCTTCAGAACCTCATCCTACTTTTCCATAGACGCACAGCTACTGGAGGCCGCAGTTTCCTTCAACAACGGGGATGCGCTGGTCTTCGGCGGAGGCTTCTCTGCCGTCAGTGTCTCGCAGTCGCGCCCCTGGGGCCGCAGTGTCCTGAAACCCTATTACGGCCTCGGCCTGTCTTTCGACATGGCCTACCGTTTCTCCTGCGGCTTCTCACTTGCCGCAAGATACCGCTACCTTTTCTGCACTTTCACAGGCTCCCTTGCCGGCTTCATCGCCCAGGTCATCGAGCTTGTTCCCGCATACACCATCACCGCCCCGCTGGCGATGGACATCGCCGTCACTCTGCCTCTGACCGTATCGCTCAAGGCCGATGCCGTGAGCCTGCGCGCCGGGATCGGCATGAGGATCGCCCTCGATTCCAAGAGGATGGGAGGTGTCAGGTGAAGCTGGGTGCGAAGTGGGGCATCGTCCTGATTCTGGTTTCCATTGTGCTGGCGCTTCTGTGCTCGTGCGAGAATTCGGTGACGCCGCCCGGGCCGGGGAAGATGCACATCTTCGTGTTCGGCAACGACTACCAGTACGGCAAGCGGTTCTTCTATCCGGACGGCACTTTCTGCGGCTATGGCAACCCTCTCAAAGGCACGGTGAACGATGCGTACCAGGTGGGCCTGTCGCTGTGCGCTCTGGCGCGGAAGGCCGGCTACGAATACGAGGCGACCTTCATGCTCGGGACCGAGTCCAGGACGGTGACCGACCCCAATGTGACTGTCGTCTCCAATGTCTACATGGAAGCCTTTCTTAGCCAGATCGATAGCCTGAAAGCGCGGGTATCCAGTGAAGATATCACCATCATCTACTTCAGCGGCCATGGTTTCGGAGAAGAAGTCAGGCAGGAGTACGGTACCGACGTATCGCAGAGCTCCTACTACGCCTTCAGGCGGGACCTCTCATCGAGCGTCCTGTACCCGCTTTCCGACCTGCTTGCCAAAGTGGAGGACCTGCCGGGGACCAAGGTCCTTCTGGGCGATTTCTGCAACTCCGGCGGCTTCGTCCTTCCTGGCAACGTGTCCGTCACGCTTGAAGAGTATTCAGGCATCGATGCGATCACCCTGTATCAGGAGTACCGCGACGACATCTGCGAAAGAGCGTCCCTGTTCTGCCTCTCGGCGGCCAGATATTATGAAAAGTCCTGGGAGCCGGGCGACGGCGGGCACGGCTACTTCACGGCCGCCCTGCTGGAGGCACTGGGCTGGGACGAGGCGTCGCAGACAATAAGTACGCCTGCAGCCATGACCGACAACTTCATCACGCTTTTCAACATAGCCAACTACGTGACTGCAAACGACGACAAGTCGGCGCAGACCCCCATGACAAGCGGCGGCAGCAACGACATAATCCTTTTCTCATTCTGATATTTATGCTTAAATCATCATAGTATGTGGGCCGTTCAGTCCGTGATCCGGGCTCTGCGGGCACGTGGAGGCTGACCATGGAAGAAGAGAAGAAAGAAGGGAAGAAGGAAGGTTCAAATACTGTCGGTGCCAAGACGGTGAAAGGTATCAGGAAAGTGGGTAAGGGCATCCTTGTGATCGGCAACACGGTCTACACCCGTACGTTCGTCGTCGCACAGGTGGCTGGCCTTGTCATGATGCTGGCCGGCATCACCATCGTGCTCATCATGGCCGGAAAGAGGGTTGGCCTGACGAATCTCAAGCCGCTCTTCACCATGATCACAGGCGCTGTGTTCGCTCTTGTCGGCATAATCATGGTCGGCGTCTCCTACGGCGTCAGGTGGAAGCACCGTATGGTCGACCGCGTCAGCCAGATCGAGCAGAAGTGGGGCCCCGCCCACAGGCGCAGCAGCTCTCTCAGACGGGCCTACTACATCAACAAGTCCGCCAAGCTCCGCGCCCGCCGCTCAAGCTGAAAAAAGAACCTTGCAGTCGCCTGCAAGGTTCTTTTGCACTTTTCTTTGCACTTTCTGTAGTTTCTCAAGCGTGCGCCTTTCCGAACCTGGCCTCCAGCAGTCCCTCGGCCTCTTCCCTTGAGATCTCGCCGTTGTTGAAGCGCGCCATCTCCTGGACATCCTTGTCACGCAGCTTGTAGCAGAAGAACAGGAGCAGCAGGGCGATCGTGAATCCGATGGCCGGCAGCAGGCAGAAGACCGTCCACACGCCGTGCGCCACGCCTTCCGGCTGGACCGCGTTCTCGCCCGACACGAATCCGAATATGGCCAAAGCGCCCAGGACGATCGAGTTGACCAGCGCGTTCTTCAGCTTGGCCACGAAGCACTGCAGCGAGAACGTGATGCCCGCAGCGCGAGTTCCGGACTTGTAAGTGCCGTACTCGACCGTATCGGCGATCAGCATGTAGATGATGATCTGGTAGAACGCCAGGCCGACGACCTTGAGCATGATGAACACGATGGCCAGCACCAGGCTGTCGTATCCTACGAAATATGCCACGATGTCCATCACGATGGAGAACAGCAGTCCAGCCTTCAGCACCAGCGACTTGTCCCATTTCCTGGCAAGCGAGGGGATAACGGCCGATGACACGATGACCGACAAAGCCACGCACGCTCCGACGATGGTTCCGATGCTCTGGTTGTTCAGGCATATCCTGGCCAGGTACACGCTCATGATCTGCTCCACACTGGAAAGGCCCAGGATCAGCAGGGCCACCAGAACGACGGCCAGGTACTTGTTCTTCTTCAGGTATCCCAGCATCTGTTTGAAAGTCGGTGTCTCCTCAGCCGCGACGGTCTCGCTGTGTCTCTCCTTGACCTTGTAGGCCATGGGAAGCATCATCGGTATGGATACCACAACGAACACGACCGCGGATATCGCCCAGCCGAGTTTCGCCTCCATGACGGGGATCAGGACCGTTGCGAGTGTGCCTCCGACCATCGCCCAGAGCTTTCCGTTGGCGATGATCTTGGTCCTTTCCTGGACGTTGCTGGTCATGACCGTGGTGACCGCAAATGCGGGGGAGTCGAGGACCGTGTAGGCCAGGTCGAACAGCAGGTACGCCGCGATGAACCAGACGATCTTCAGGGCCTCGGAGAGGTTGTGCGGGATCAGGAAGATGGCTATGGTCGTGATGCCGACCGCGGCCGTTCCGAACTTGACCCACGGCAGGAATTTCTGTCCGTTCTTGAACTTGTGTCTGTCGACGATGTAGCCGAAGATCGTGTCGTTGACCGCATCCCAGATCTTGGGGACTATCAGGATGGCCGCTGCCTTGGCCGCGGAGATGCCGATGTCTGTCAGGAATGTCGATATGTAGCCGATGAAGCCCCAGATGAGGTTCTGGCCCAGGAAGAATATCGCATACGATCTCCTTTCGCCTGCGGAAGTGACGTAACCCGCCGTGCTGTTCTTTGCCATTGGTGGTTGCTCCTTTTGCTATATCATAGCAGATTTCAACCGTTTTCAATAATAATTCAATAAAACTCCACAACAATGGGCTCAACAGAATACAATACAGTTCAGGAGCGGATGAGATGAAAAGAAAGACCATTCTTGTAATAGCGACAATCCTTCTGGCGGCCATATTGCTTGTCGCCTGCGCATCCTGCGATCAGGATACCGCCGGATCGACTTCCGGCACAAATACCGGTTCGGATTCAGGATCAGGTTCCGGCCCGGGACAGAAGCCAGGGTCAGGCTCGGGCCACGGCCCCGGCGGTGGTCCGGGAGGGGGACAGGGAGGTCCTGGCGGCGGCTCGGGCTCCTCTTCCGTAACATACTCCGGTGCAGTCGAGATCACGTCTTCAGATTCGCAGACCGGTCAGACATATGCCTCAACGACATCCGATGAATCCGCCCTTCTGATAAGCACATCTTCCGATGTATCGATCTCGGATCCCACCGTCACCAAGACCGGCAGTTCAAGCGGCGGGGACAGCTGCAATTTCTACGGGCTGAACGCCGCTGTCCTGGTGAAGGGCGGATCGACCACCACCATAACCGGAGGAACGATCACAAGCGATGCCTCGGGAGCCAACGGAGTGTTCTCCTACGGTGGCAACGGCGGTTCCAATGGCGCAGCCGGTGACGGAACCAAGGTCATCATTTCAGATACGACCATCGTTACAACCGGCAGCGGTTCGGGCGGAATCATGACCACGGGCGGCGGAATAACCGAAGCCTACAACCTTACTGTCACGACAAGCGGACAGTCCTCCGCTGCGCTAAGGACCGACAGGGGAGGCGGAACAGTGACTGTCGACGGAGGCACATATACTTCGAACGGACTCGGCTCTCCGGCCATCTATTCCACAGCCGACATCACGGTTAAGAATGCCGATCTCATCTCGACTTTGTCTGAAGGCGTCTGCATAGAAGGCAAGAACTCCATCACGCTTGTGGACTGCAACCTCACGGCGTCGAACACGAAGTGCAACGGCAATGCCAAATTCCTCGACACCATAATGATCTACCAGTCCATGTCCGGCGATGCCGACAGCGGAACATCATGCTTCACCATGACGGGCGGGGTTCTGACCAGCAACAGCGGCCATGTCTTCCATGTGACAAACACGAATGCGGTGATCAACCTTTCCGGCGTTGAGATCATCAACAACGATGATGCCGGAATCCTGCTTTCCGTCTGCGACGACGGCTGGAGCGGAGCCTCCAACATCGCCACCGTCAATGCATCGGCCCAGTCCTTGTCTGGAACAATCCTTGTCGGTAGCGATTCTACACTGACCTTCAACCTCAGCGATGGCAGTACATTCACAGGCTCTTTCAGCGGCGTGATCAAGAACGCATCGGGATCCAGCGTTTCTACATCCATCGGCACGGTGAACGTGACAATCGAAGAGGGCAGCACCTGGACCCTGACCGCCGACACCTATGTCACCTCGCTTGTCAACAACGGCACGATCGTCAAGGGTCCATACAACCTGTATGTGAACGGCAAGGCGGTGTGATCCGGACTGGAGGTGAATCCTGCATTCAATACAAAACACGATTTTTGGAAAAAAGATTGTGATATTCAATCTTTTATCAAAAAAAACGAAAATAGATTGAATGGTTGCAGGCAGAATGCCTGAAACGAAAAAATGGAGCCGGTGATACCGACTCCATTTTGTTTCGGGCAGACTGGATTTGAACCAGCGACTCCAAGTCCCCCAGACTTGTACGCTAAACCCCTGCGCCACTGCCCGTCAACGTTAAGTTGCTCCAATAAAATAGCACAGCGGGCATTTTATGTCAAATCCATTGTTGCAGGATGTTCATCGTTTTACATGCGGCCACGTCTTTGTTAGAATGGCATGGAGGAGTGCGCGGCCCCATGAGATACCATGTGATAGGAAACGAAAAGCAGGTCAGGGCCCTGGGGCTCGCAGGAGTGCAGGGCAGTGCGGTTACGTCCGCGCAGGAGGCCTGCGACGTGCTAGAGGGAATCCTGAAAGACAAATCCGTCGGTACTGTGCTTGTATCCTCTCCATATTATGAAGACCCTTCCGTCGCCGCCGTAATAACACGGCATGAGCAGAGGGGTGTGCTTCCTGTAATCATGAGATTGTCGGAATGAAATGTCCGGTCAGTCTTCCTCTTTCTGATCCAGTATCCTGACAAGCAGCTTCTCGACCCGCAGGCCGTCCATGGAAAGGACCTTGACGCTCAGGCCGTCGGCCTGGAATTCCTCGCCGGCATCGGGGAAGTGGCCAAGACGCTCGACGACCCAGCCGCCTGCAGTCTCGCTCTCCACCTCGAAGGTGTGCTCGTCAAGTCCTGCAAGCTCCATGAACTCGCTGATGGAAAGGTCGCCGTCGACCTCGAACTCGTTGTCGTTCTTCTTCACAACGTCGGGATCCACGACATCGGTCTCGTCGTAGATCTCGCCGACGATCTGCTCCAGGACGTCCTCCATGGAGATGATGCCGAGCGTGCCGCTGTACTCGTCGGTGACCACGGCCAGGTGCTGGCGGGCCTTCTTGAGCGCGTTAAGGACGCTGGGGAGCTTCATGGTCTTGTAGACGTAGCAGGGCTTCATCAGAAGGGCCCTGAGGTCGATGGGGCACCTGTCGTCGTCGGAACCGGAGTCGGCCTCGAAGAGCGCGTTCTCCTCGTGGTCGGTCAGGGCTTTGAACACCATGTTCAGGTGCAGGATGCCGATGATGTTGTCTATGCTGTCCTGGTAGACGGGGATCCTGGAGTAGGGGCTTTCCTCGATGGCCCTGCGGATCTCGCTCCAGCTGTCGTCTATGTCGATGGCGTGGACGTCCACCCTGGCCGTCATGACCTCGGAAGCCGATATGTCGGAGAAGTCGATGGCCGCCTGCATGATCTGCGAATCGTCCTCGTCGATGATTCCCTCTTCCTCGGCGGTCTCGATGATGGACTGCAGCTCCTCGACCGATTCCTCGCTGTCCTCCTTCTCCTGGCGGATGCCCATGGTGATCAGGCGGACAAGGCCGACGATGATCCAGATCACGGGTCTGAATACGATAATCAGCACACTGATGAAGCCCGAGGCCTTCATCGCCATCGAAGTGGCGTTCTTCTTGCAGTAGATCTTGGGGATGGACTCGCCGAAGATTATGACAAGTATGGTGAGGACGATGGAAGAAAGCCATGTGTAGTCCGTGTTGCCCGTGACCAGCAGCAGGAGCACTGACGAAAGCGATGAGGCGGCGATGTTGACCAGGTTGTTGCCGATCAGGATCGCGCTGAGAGCGGTGTCGAACTTCTTCGCCGTCCTCAGGGCGCGACGAGCACGCTTCCAGCCCTTGTCCTTCTCTTCGGCTATGTTCTCGAGCCTGACGGTGTTGCAGGCGGAAAAGGCCATCTCGGAGCCGGAGAAGAACGCGGACAGTATCAGGCAGGCCAGGATGCCGGCGGAAACCAGAATGATGGTGATCATCTTGCATCCTCCTCTTCATCCTCTTCCTGCACGGGAAGGACCTGGAGCCTTACCTTCAGGATCCTGTTGTGCTGGATGTCATCGACCGAGACCTTGAGGTTGTGGTAGTCGAAGCTGTCGCCCTTCTTGGGGTTGGAGGTGAACTGCTCGTAGACCCATTCGCCAAGTTGCAGGTTGGCCCCGTCCTTCTCCTCGTCGTCGGGATCGTCGAAGTCCATGTAGTCGAACACGGCGTTCAGCGTCTGCGTGGCCTCGGCGATGTAGGTGTCGTCGGAGACCTTGACTATGGGCTCGTGCACGACATCGGTCTCGTCCCAGATCTCGCCGACAAGCTCCTCAAGGATGTCCTCGACCGTGATGATGCCCAGCGTTCCGCCGTAGCTGTCGGTGATGACGGCCATGTTGAGCTTCTGCCTGGACATCTGCGGCAGCAGCTCGTGGATCTCGGTGCTCTGGTGGGCGTAGTAGACCCTGTCCATGGTGGACCTGATGTCGGGCATCTTGCCGGTCTGCAGGTAGCTCTTGAGGTATTTCCTTATCTGCAATACACCTATGATGTTGTCTATGGAGCCTTCGTAGACCGGGATGCGGCTGTGCGTCTGCTCCTTGATGAACGCCAGGATGTCCGCCGGATCATCCTCGATATCAATGGCGCTGATGTCGACCCTGGGGGTAAGGATGCTTTCAGCCGTAAGGTCTCCGAACTCGAGGGCGGACGAAATGAGGTCGCTCTGGTTCTCGTCAAGGGTGCCTTCCTCGACCATCTCGTCGATTATGTCGTGCAGCTCCTCCTCTGTGACGGACACCGGGGCATCGGCCTTGCTGTGCTTGCTGACACTTTGGCCGATCCAGGTGAGGAAACGGGCCAGGGGCGAGAGGACCTTCATCAGGAACGAGAGCAGGGGAGCGCAGCTGAGGATGATCTTCTGCGGCTGCTTCTTGCCGATGCTCTTGGGGAGCATCTCGCCGGCGAAGAAGACGGCGATCGTGGTGACGATGGTGGAGATGGAGACGGCGTTGATGCCCCATCTGCGTGTCACGTAGACCGTCACTATGGAGGCGGTCGCGATGTGGAATATGTTGGTGCAGATCAGAAGCGTGGTGATCGCCTTGTCGAAATCCTCAAGGATCGCAAGGACGGTCCTTGCCCTGGGATTGCCGCGCTCGGCTGAGGCTTTGATCTTGTTTCTTGAAACGGACGAGAGCGATGTCTCGGTGATCGCGCAGTAGGCTGCGCCTAGCAGAAGAAGAACAACCCATAACAGCGGGGGTTTACTACCATCATCCATGATTGGACATAAAGCTCCTTGAAGCTCACAGGATAAGGCCCGGTCTGGGCCGATGGTATATAGATACCATATAAGATGGTGGAGGTCAACAGAGGTATTGGTTGTATCGATGGCCTTTCAGGGCCGTTCCGGGCGGTTTTAGGTTTTGTTCATATGACGGATTCAAGGGCCCGGATTGGGCCCTTCCGTCATTATTCGGTGTACTGAATGCCTTTTCCGGCCACCAGCGAGTCGTAGGCGCTCTGAACCTTGGCCCAGTTCTGGTCGCGGTCAAGAGCAACGCCTCTTCCCACGCCGGAGACGATCAGACCGATTCCTTCCTTCTCCAGCGTCTCTCCGAGTTCCCTCAGCAGAGCCGGGGCCGAGCCGGGATCGGTGGAGCGGCCGTCGAAGATCACGTGGATGTAGACGTCCTTCAGTCCGTACTTCTTGGCGATGTCCAGGATGGCCAGCGGGTAGTCGATCGATCCGTGTGAAGATTTCTTGGTGAGCAGGGCCAGCAGATGCAGTGCGGTGCCTTTCTCCTTGCAGCGCTCGATGGTGTTGATGAACACGGGGTTCTGCGAGAAGCTTCCGTCCTTCATGGCCCTGTCCAGGCGCACATCGTCCTGAAGGACTACGCGGCCCGAGCCAAGGTTGATGTGTCCGGCTTCCGAGTTGCCGGGCTTTCCGTCGGCAAGACCCACGGCCGGGCCGGATGCCTCGAGCTCAGCGTAGGGGCGCTCTGCCAGAAGGCTGTCCCAGTAGGGGGTGTCCTGGCTGTAGATCGGGTTGTTGTCGGTGTGGTCTCCCAGTCCCCATCCGTCAAGGATCAGAAGCAGGACCTTGGAGGGCTTGTCGAACTCGAAGAACGGCTTGCCCGTCATGTCTTCCGGCTGCTCGATGCCCATGGCCTTGAGCACTGTCGGGGCCACATCGCAGAGCTTTCCGTCCTTGCGTGTGAGAGTCATGCCGTCGCCGACGCCGATGCACGCCACGAGGTTGCATGTATGGGCCACATGCGGGCTTCCGTCCTCCTTGTGCATGATCTCGATGTTTCCGTGGTCGGCGGTCAGAAGCACGCGGTAGCCTGCCTTCACGGCATGCTCGATGGCCTGCTTGACATACTTGTCCACAGCCGGCGTGGCCTTCTTCTTGGCCTCGTCGCTGGATGTGTGGCCTATGACATCGCCGTTAGCGTAATTGGTGACGATGAAATCATAGCCCTGGTCGACTGCCTGGCAGAGGCGCTCGGCCACCTTGGGCAGGCTGAGCTCGGGGACCTGGTCGAACGGGATTCCCTTGGGAGAGGGGATGCGCACATCATCCTCGCCCTGGAACGGGGTCTGGTTGCCGCCGTTGAAGAAGAACGTGACGTGCGCGTACTTCTCGCTTTCGGCCAGATGGAGCTGGGTCTTGCCTTTCTCGGACAGGACCTGCGCCAGCGTCTTCTGGACCTTGGCCGGTGCGAAGGCTATGGGAAGGTAGGTGTACTTCTCGTTGTACATGGTCAGGATGACGAAATCCAGACCGTCGATGCGCTGGCGCTCGAAGCCCTTGAACGCAGGGTCGGTGAATGCGTCGGTCAGCTCGACCTCGCGCTCTCCGCGGCGGCAGCAGAAGATGACGCCGTCGTTCTCCTTCACTGTTCCGACGGGCCTGCCGTCCTTGTCCGTGAGGTTCAGCGGCTTGAGATGGTAGTCTGAATTGCCGTCTTTGTACTGCTGTTCGACGGCCCTGGCCAGGGCCTCGCCGCCTCTGAGTCTGTAGTCTGTCATTTCACTTGTCTCCTCTCAGCTTTCTCCGGGCAGAACGTGTTGTCCCCCGGCAGGACATCCAGCAGCTCGGGGAAGCTGTGGATGATGCAGTCCGGCTTGTTCTCCTCTGTGAGTTTCAGCGGTTTCTGCGGGTTGTACTCGACCGCGATGGTGCCTCCGAAGCCTGTGGCCTTGGCGCCGATGATGTCCCGGATGAGGTTGTCACCCACGAAAACACTTTCCTCAGGCCTTACATGAGCCTCCGAAAGCGCATGGTAGTAGATGGCGGGGTGGGGCTTCCTGAGCATCGTTATGGATGACTGCTGGACGGTGCAGAAGAGGTCCCTGATGCCGTCGTTGTCAAGCCATTCGTCTATCTCCTTCGTTCCCACCAGGTCGCTGATGATGCCGACAAGATAGCCGCGTTTCCTGATCTCCTTCACGGTTTCTATGCCTCCGGGGACCACGAGGCGCTCGCCCTTGGCGCGGCGGAAGTTGTATGTCAGCTCGGTGGCGTACGACTCGATGTAGTCCTTGTCCAGCTCGGGGCAGAGCCAGCGCGACCAGAGGTACTGCTCGGGCGGCTCGCACATGAAGTGCAGCACCCATTCGCGGTACACGTCGTACCTCTTGTTCAGGAACGCATAGTACTCGTCCGGATCCATGTCCGTCCTGCATATCTCGGCTATGCGCTTCCTTGCAGCATCGGAGAACGGCTTGTTCTCGTACACTTCCCTGAATGTTCCGCCCAGGTCCAGGAACAGGGCTTTGATGTTCTGAATCATGTTGTCCTCACACTCTTCTTATCTTGTCCCATGCCACGTAGGGGGCCTTGGGGAATATGTCCTTCAGTTCGTTGAAGTCGAAGATGACGGCATCGGGCCTGTTGGCGTCGGTGATCTTCTCCTTGGCCAGCTTCTCCGGGGTGGTGTAGAGGATGAACATGCCGTAGCCGGCAAGCCGTGTGCCCTCGACATCCCTGTCCAGGTTGTCGCCGATGTAGACGCAGCGCTCGGGTGTGACGCCCAGGAGCCTGCAGGCCTTGTCGCTGATGCGCGGGTCGGGCTTGCGGATGCCCTCGACGCAGGAGAGCAGGACGGCTCCGAAGTACTGCTCCAGGTTGTCCTCCTTCAGCCAACGGGGGATCTCCATGGATGTCACCAGGTTGCTGATGATGCCAAGCTTGTAGCCGTGCGCGTACATGTCGCGCACCGACTGCGCTCCGTTGGGGGCAACGACCCTGCGGCCGTCCTTGTTGCGGTACTCGATGGTAAGCTCGATGGCGTTCTTCTTGATCAGTTCCCTGTCGTACTCCGGGGTGAGCCATTTGGTCCAAAGCTCCTCTTCCGGGGCTTCCCTCATGGTCTCGAAGCACCACTTGCGGTAGCCGGCGTAGCGGTAGTCCAGGAATTTGCAGAATTCATCGGGATCGCCTTTCTCGCCGCACATTTCGGCGATCTTCCTGCGGGCCTCGGCCTCGAAGGCGGCGTCGCGCTCCACGAGCCTGAGTGTGCCGCCGAGGTCATAGAATATGGCATCGAACTGCCTGTTTTCGATATTATCCATATGCGTGCTCCGTTACCTGATGGGTTTGAAGATTTCAAGGAGGTCCGAGATCTTCTGGATGGTGTAGTCGGGTTTCAGCGTGATCTCCTGGGGTTCCTTCTTGATCGTGTCGGGTTCGTCGATGCGGACCATCATGCCGAATCCGGCGTCGCGGGTGCCCTGGACGTCGCGGATGGGGTTGTCGCCCACGTAGGCGCAGTTTTCCGGTTTCTTGTCCACGGCGCGGCAGGCCAGGAAGTAGATGGCCGGGTCGGGCTTGCGGAGACGGACCTTGGACGAGAGGATGACGGTCTTGAAGAAGCGTGCGACCTTGTCGTGGAACATCCAGTCGGGGATTTCCGTCTCCGTGATGGTGTTGGCGATGATGCCCATGGTGTAGCCGCGCCTGTCGAGCTCCTCAAGCGTGGATTTGACGTCGGGGCGGGGGACTCTGCGGCCGTCGTGGTCGCGCCATAGTCTTGTGAGGCGGCCGGCGTTGGCGCTGACGAGCTCGGGGTCGTAGTCGGGCAGCATGTGGTCGCGCCACAGCTCCATCTCGCCGGCGTCCAGGAGGGTGGTCTTGGCCATCTTCCTGTACTTCTTCCAGCGCTCCTCGAGCTTGGCGAAGAAGGCGTCGTGGTCCTCGGTGGTCCTGACGGTCTCCATGAGCTCCTTTTCCGCCTGTGCGATGAATTCCGGATCGGGAACGACGATTCTGAGCGTGTTGCCTACGTCGAAGAAGATTGTGTCTATCATGGGCGCTCCTTTTGCTGTTTCAATTTCCTTTTGTGTTCTGCTTTGTATTTCTCTATTGTGCTTCTTTATTGTATTTCTCTATGATGGCGGGGATCTCTCCCAGGCTGTCTATGGTGTAGTCAGGCTTCGGCGCATCCGGCCCTTGGAAGTCCTTGTCCCTGTGCGCCACCTCCGGGTTGCGGATCAGGATGCACATGGCAAGGCCCGCGTTGCGTGAGCCCAGCACGTCGCGCGATATGGTGTCTCCGACGTAGCAGGTGGTCGCGGCAGTGGATCCGATGCGCTCCATGGCGATGTCGAATATGCGCCTGTCGGGCTTCCTGATCCCGGTCTCGCAGGACTTGACGATGTCCTGGAAGTAATCGTACACCCCTGTTTCCTTGAGTATGTGGTCGGCAAAGGTCATCGATATGGTGTTTGTTATGACGCCGATCTTCATGTCCATGGACCTGAGCTGCTCCAGCATGTCCTTCATTCCGGGTCGTGCGGAGTTCTCCAGACGGACGTAGTCGTTGCAGAAGGAAAGGAGCTCGGCAATGGGCTCGATCTTCTCCTGCGGGATGTCCAGGGACTTCAGTATGTAGTCCTTCCATATCTGCACCGGACGCAGTTCGGTGCGCGAGTTCTCGCCGCGGTGCTTGTAGGCCTCGCTTCCGTCGTGGATGTACTTGGCGAACTCCTCGTCCGACATGTCCGTATGGATTCCCTGTTCCGCCAGGACCTCGCGGAAGAAACGGGCGTTGACCAGGGCCCTGCGGCTGTTGTGTGTCTGTGTTATCAGTGTCCCGCCGATGTCGAACAGTACCGTGTCTATCATGTCAGCTCCGCCATATCCGTGCATTGGTGGCGCCGCCCGTTTCCTGGTGCCGGACGCGGCTTTCCCGCAGGTTTTCGAAAACGTTTGCGCCAGTTAGATTCTACACGGCCGCAGTCCCTTTTGTCAAATGTTATATTTGTTTGACAAAACCGATTCCAGGCCCGTAGAATGGGGATGTAAACGTTTTCGATAGAGTATGGAGAGAACCTATGGAGAAGGTCACCATAAAGGATATAGCAAGGGTCGCGGACGTCTCCTACGCGACGGTGTCCAGAGCGCTTTCGGGAAGCCCCGAGATAGGCGACGCCACACGCGAGAGGATCCTGCGCATCTGCGACGAGATGAAGTACATCCCGGACTCCGTGGCCAGGTCCATGGTCAAGCGCACGACCAACATCATCGGCGTGGTTACGGCCAGCATAAACAACCCCTTCATGAGCGAGCTGATCGAGTCCATAGAGATCGCCGCGCGCGAGAGGGGATACAACCTCATGGTATGCAATTCCTCCTACGACCTGGAGCTGGAGAAGAGGCAGTTCTCGCTGCTTCTGGGCCGCCGCGTGGACGGGATCATAGTCATCCCGGCCGGCCATGACACGGCCGCCAACCTTTCCGGCTACGCTTCCGATGTCCCTGTGGTCTACGTGAGCGAGAACCTCCAGGACGGCGAGGCCAGCTATGTGGCCATAGACAACGCCGCCGGAGCACGCACGGGCGTGGAGTACCTCCATTCCAAGGGCCACCGCCGCATCCTGTACCTGGGCCGCAGACGCGGAAGCCTGACGCACCGCCTCAGGGCTGACGGCGTTGTATCGGCCTGTGCCTCGCTGGGCATGGAGGTGTCCTTCAAGGACAACGACGGAGCAGGAAAGAGCTCGATGGAAGTGGGGTACGGGCTGGCGAAGGATTATTTCAACAACCAGTATCTAAAGGAGCAGAATAGGCCAACGGCCATCTTCTGCGCGACCGATGCACTTGCCCTGGGAACCATGCAGGCGGCCGACGAGGCGGGCATAAGGATCCCGGAAGACATCTCGCTCCTGGGCTTCGACAACATATCCTTCACAGCGTTGCCGCGCATAGGCATCACGACCGTCGAGCAGCCCAAGACGGAGATGGCAAGGGCCGCGATAGAGCTGGTGCTGGACGGGAACGGGCAGGAAGGCAAAAAGGAATCCAGAAGCATCGCGCCGCGCCTGGTGGAGCGCACTTCCTGCAGAGCAGTATGAAGCAGCAGTATAAAGCAGAAGTATAAAACAGAAGTATAAAACGAACGATGTCCTGAGATAGGAGTAATATTATGAAATTCGATACGATGATCATCGGTCAGGTGTGTCTTGACACCAACACCGACTACGACGGAAGAACCGAGCACCGCTTCGGCGGAGCCGTCCTCTACAGCGGCCATGCCGCCAATTCCATCGGCCACAAGGTCGCAGTCGTCCCCAAGGGGAACCGCAACGTGACCGACGCCGAGGAGGCCCTGGGCGGCTACGGCATAACCATCTACGCCGTCCCGAGCAAGGAAAGCACGCTCATGGAGAACGTCTACTTCACCGCCGACCGCGAGCGCAGACGCTCCAGATGCCTTGCAGTAATCGATCCTTACAAACCCTCCGACATCCCCGATGTGGAGACCGACGTCTACCATCTTGCCGGACTGTGCTACGGCGACATCGGGACGGACGTCATCATGGAGTGCGCAAGGCGCGGCGACGTGGCCATGGACATCCAGTGCATGCTGCGCCATGTGGAGCCGGATCAGAGCCTGAAGCTCCACGACTGGCCGGAGAAGAAGGAGTACCTGAAGTACATCCGCTACCTCAAGACCGACGCCGCGGAGGCCGAGGTCCTCACCGGCCTGACCGACAGGGAGGAGGCGGCAAGGCTGATGTACAGCTGGGGCGCCAAGGAGATCGTGATCACCCACAACACCGAGGTGATCGCCTACGACGGAAACCGCATCTACAGGGCGCCGCTCAAGCCGCGCAACCTGACCGGGCGCACGGGCAGGGGGGACACGACGTTCGCAGGCTACATAACCGAGCGCAGGACGGCATCGATCCAGGATGCACTGACGTTCAGCACCGCGCTGGTATCGCTGAAGATGGAGACCCCGGGTCCGTTCATGGGCACGCGCGACGATGTACTACAGTATATAAAAGATTTTTATTGACTTCACGTTTTGGGTCATTTAAGGTTAAAACGACGGGTTTTGGAAACGTTTACGGAAACCTGTCATTCCACCAAGGAGCGGTATCTATGATAAAAGCTGTAATGTTCGACATGGGCGGGACGATCGAGGACCTCTACACCTGCGAGAGGAACGAGACGGCCACGGCGCATGAACTGGACAGGATACTGAAATCGCACGGGATCACGACGCCGTACGGAGCCGAGGAGCTCTGGGCGATCGTCGGTCCCCAGATCAACGCGTACAAGAAGCAGTCGGAGAAGACCATGATCGAGCTCAAGCCCGAGCAGATCTGGCCCGACTACGGATTCAAGGGCATCGACGTGGACCGCGAGAAGCTCATCGCATGCAGCGAGGAGATTGCCGCCATGTGGGAGGTCACGAACTTCGACCGCAAGCTCAGACCCCACGTCAAGGAGATGCTCCAGGGTCTGAAGGACCTGGGCCTCTACGTTGCGGCAGTCAGCAACACAGGAAGCCTCTTCTGTGTGTTCGATGTCCTGAAACAGTATGGAATACGCGAATATTTCGACGATGTCACGCTTTCGAGCATCGTAAGCTACAGGAAGCCACATCCGTACATCTTCAGGATCGCGATCGAGCAGTCCGGTTTCAAGCCGGAGGAATGCGCGTTCGTCGGCGACACGCTCTCGCGTGATGTCGTGGGTCCCAGGAAGGTCGGGTACGGCAGGATCTTCAAGATCAACTCGTTCCTGTCGCCGCTGAAGGACGTGGGCCATTTCGATGTCGCTCCGGACTACGAGATCACCGACATCTACGAGGTCTACGAGATACTCAAGAGGGAGATGGGAAGGTAATGGCTGTTTCATCTGTCAAGGAACTCAGGAAGAACCGGAAGTTCTCCTGGAGGAGGATCAAGAACCAGGGCCTGGGGATCGTGGGCAATCCGTTCAACGTCATCGTGTTCTTCACGCTGATAATCCTGTTCGTGCTCATCATCATCCCGCTTCTGATCATGGTCCAGAACACGTTCGTCGTGGCGAAGGCCGAGCTCAGGAGCATCCCCGGCGCCAAGATCGGCGACTACACGCTCTACTACTGGAAGTACCTGCTGGCCAGCCCGCTGACCCAGACGGTCTTCTGGGAGCCGCTGCTTCACTCGCTGACCATCGGCCTGTTCGTCACGCTGATATCGGTCCCGCTCGGATCGATCATGGCATGGCTCATGGTCCGCACCGACATCCCCGGGAAGACCGTGCTCAGCGCCATGATCCTCATACCGTACATGATCCCGTCGTGGTGCAAGGCCCTGTCATGGCTTTCGATCTTCCGCAACGAGCTGTCCGGTAGCTACGGCCTCCTGTCCGGAATGGGCATACCGATTCCCGACTGGCTGGCCTATGGTCCGTTCGCCATCATCATAGTCATGGTGATGCACTACTACGCGTTCAGCTACATCATGGTCTCGGGCTCGTTGAGGTCGATCAACTCCGAGCTGGAGGAGATGGGTGAGATCCAGGGCGCCACCAAGGTGCAGATCCTCAAGAGCATCACGCTCCCGCTGGTCCTGCCGGCATTCCTTTCGGCCACCATCATGACGATCTCCAAGTCCATAGGAACATACGGAGTCGCGGCAAACCTCGGCAACAGAATAAATTACTACGTGCTGGCCACGCGCATGAAGGAGTTCATCAACGACAGCCCCAAGGGCGTCGGCTATGCCATGAGCATCCTGATGATCCTCCTTGCCAGCGGAACCATCTTCGCCAACCAGAAGCTGATCGGAACCCGCAAATCCTATGCGACCATCGGCGGAAAGGGAACCAGGAGCAACCTCATCCCGCTGGGGAAGGCCAAGATCCCCATGATGGTCCTGTTGATCGTCTTCCTGTTCTTCTCCATGTTCATGCCGCTGTTCGTGCTTGTCATGGAGAGCTTCCAGATCGTTCCGGGAAAGGGCTACGGACTGAGCAACCTGTCGCTCTATGCATGGTTCGGAAAGATAGAGAACGCGCCCAACCCGGCGTTCGCCCAGAACGGACTGTTCGCCAACTCCGAGTTCGGCCGCGCCTGCTGGAACACAATCAAGCTGTCCATCCTTGGATCGCTGATCACGGCGGTTTTCGGACAGTTCTTCGGCTACGTGACCACACGCGGAAGGGGAAGGTGGTACGGCAAGATGACAGAGCAGATGATCTTCATCCCGTACCTGATGCCGGGCGTCGCCTTCAGCGCCATCTACTTCGCGATGTTCTCGCGCCCCAGGCTCGGAGGCCTGATTCCCTCGCTGTACGGCACTTTCGCGCTGATACTGCTGTGCTCGATAGTCAAGCACTTCCCGTTCGCAAGCCGCTCGGGATCGTCCAACATGATGCAGATCAGCGTGGAGCTTGAGGAGGCGGCGGACCTCGCGGGCGCCAGCTTCTGGAAGAGGATCGGCAAGATCGTCATCCCGCTGGCCAAGGGCGGATTCGTATCCGGCTTCCTGCTTTCGTTCATAAGCATAGCCAAGGAGCTCGACCTGATCGCGCTGCTGATGACGCCGGCGAACTACACGCTGTCGTTCCTTTCGTTCGACTATTCCAAGGAGGCGATGCCCCAGGTCGCGGATGCGATCTGTATCGTCATCATCGTTTTCATACTTGTCTGCAACCAGCTCGCCAAGAAGATCGGCGGCGACGTGTCCAAGAGCATGGGTTGAGGAGGTTTTCATATGAGCAGAATCGTTTTGGAGCATATCGATAAATTCTACGGCGACAATCACGTGCTGAAGGACATCAACCTGACCATCGAGGACGGTGATTTCATGACGCTGCTGGGGCCCTCGGGCTGCGGCAAGACTACCACGCTCAGGGTCGTCTCCGGACTGGAGAAGCCCCAGGGCGGAAAGATGACCATGGACGACCGCACCATCATCGACGCCGACGAGTCCTTTTACGAGGAGCCGTCCAAGCGCGGTCTGAACCTGGTCTTCCAGAGCTACGCGCTGTGGCCGCACATGACGGTCTTCCAGAACGTCGCGTTCGGTCTCAAGATCAAGAAGATGAAGAAGGAGGAGATCGAGCAGACCGTCATGCGCTCGCTGACCACCATGCGCATAGCCGAGTACCGCGACCGCTATCCCAACGAGCTCTCCGGCGGACAGCAGCAGCGTGTGGCCATCGCCCGCGCCATCGCATCCAGCCCCAAACTCCTCCTGCTGGACGAGCCGCTGTCCAACCTGGATGCCAGGCTCCGCATCGACATGCGCGCCGAGCTCAAGAGGCTCCACAAGGAGACGGGGACCACGATCATCTACGTCACCCACGACCAGGTCGAGGCGCTGACCATGTCCACACGCATCGCGCTGTTCAAGGCCGGCGAGATATCGCAGGTCGCGACCCCGCTTGAGATATACACCAACCCGATCGACCTGGAGGCGGCGGACTTCATCGGCAACCCCAGGATCAACTTCATCGATGCCAAGGCGGTGTTCGACGGCGAGAGCCTGAGCGTGAAGAGCCCCATCGGCGACTATGTGTTCGGCAAGGACAAGATGAAGCTGGACGAGGAGATCCCCTCCGGCCGCGAGTTCGATGTCGTGCTTGGCCTGAGGCCGGAGCTGGTGGACATCTACACGGAGGACCCGCAGCACAAGAACACGATCGTGGCCGAGGTCTACGCCTCGCAGCCGGCCGGATCGGAGTCGCTGGTGACCCTCACGGTCAACGGCATCGACTTCCTGGCCAAGCAGATAGGACTTGTGGAGTACGACAGCGACCAGAAGGTCTACGTCGTGCTGCATCCGTCCAGGATGAACGTGTATAATAAGGAGACAGGCAGGCTCATCAAGTTCGCAAAGGTCAAGCACCACGCCGGTGTCGATGAGTGAGCTGAATGAGCTGCTGAATGAGTTTTTGACTTGAACAGAAGGAGATTTGGATGAAACTGAACAAGATCATCATAATGATGCTGGCCATGCTTCTGGTCTTCTCTGCCGCGGTTTTCGCCGGCGGCGATGACGAGAAGAGCGGCAATGCGGCTTCAGGCATCGACTACGATTCGCTGAGCATGGCCGAGCTCTACGAGCTTGCCAAGCAGGAGAGCGGCGTGATCAAGGTCTACGCCACCACGACGGACGCCTCGTCCGCCATCAGGCGCTTCAAGGCCGCCTATCCCGAGCTGAAGGACAAGATCGAGTACATCTCGTGCGACAACAACACCGTCGCATCCAAGATCGAGATGGAATGCGACACGGGCAACATCAACGCCGATGTCATGCAGGTCAAGGACAACAGCGGTGAGATCTACCACGAGCTGGTGCTCTACGACTACATCAGCATCTATCGTCCCGAGTCCATCACCAGCCACATCGACGACGAGCTGCTGGAGTACGGTCTGCCGCTGTACGCCACCTTCAATCCCTGGTACTACAACACCGTCATGTATCCCGACGGACCGCCCATCGAGTCCTGGTGGGACATCGTCGAGGGCTATGACCCGTCCACCGGATCATTCGTCGGCAAGGACGGCGTGAACCACCAGTTCTGGACGATCTACACCAAGGACATCACCGGTCCGTCGTACGCAAGCCTCTGGTGCCAGCTGATCATCGACGGCGATGCCCTTGCGGAGCAGTACGAGAAGCAGTACGGCCGCCCGCTGGAGTACACCTATACCGGCAAGCTCAAGAACGCGCCGGGCATCATGGAACTGCCCGAGAAGAACGGCGGCGTCGAGCTCTTCTACCGCTTCACGCAGATGAAGATGACCGAGCTCGATGACGGCGACGGCGTGGTCGATGCCGTGGACCAGAGCATCAACGGCCCGACGCTTGGTCTGACTTCCGCCAGCAAACTGGACAATGCAGACATGGGCATGAACATAGCGTGGGTCATCGGCCTTGAACCGTACACAGCTTTCAAGGCGTGTTCGTATTCCTACCTCGTCAACGGTTCCGACAACCCAGCCGGCTCGCGTCTGTACATCATGTACTGCATGGGTGGCGAGGACGGCCAGAGCGGCTGCTACACGGCGTTCGACAAGCGCGGCACATGGTCGGTGCGCGACGACGTGACGTACGAGAAGAACGGCAAGACTATCGATGAGGTCAAGCTCACGGAGCCCGATTTCGACAAGATCTACGAGACCTATCCGAACGTCAAGGCCTACTGGACGTACTG
>JBGUMQ010000007.1:0-32872 GCA_045116915.1 Sphaerochaetaceae bacterium
CATCGTCTACCCTCTTGGCAACCGCCGCCTCTCCAAGGAGGAGAAGACCGCCGAGGCCAGGAGGCTGATGGACCTGGTCATGCTCACCGGAGCGGACAAGAAGGGCATTTCCGAACTCAGTACCGTGGAGCGGTTCAGGGTCGCCCTGGCCAGGGCCATCGCGGCCCAGCCGGACATCATCCTCATGGACGATGTCTTCTCCAGGCTCGACCTCAGGTCCCGCAGGACACTGCGCAACGACATCAGGGCCATCCAGAAGAAGACGGGCATCACGATGGTCTTCGCTTCCGGAAACCAGGAGGAGGCGCTGTGCATCTCCGACCGTGTAGTCATCCTCAGAAGCGGCAAGGTGGAGCAGTCCGGCACCCCGGAGGACATCTACAGGCGTCCGGTGTCCGAGTTCTCGGCACGTTTCACGGGCGAGGTCAACATCTTGCCCTACGATGTCATCCTCAGGACCCTGAAAGTCCCGGAAACCGAAAGGTCCAAGGTCATCTACCAGTGTTTCGGACCCGAGCACAGGCTTGTCTTCAGACCGGAGGACATGGTCGTCAACGACATGCCCGGCCTTCCCTTCCCCGAGTTCTATCCCCATCTGCGTTTCGAGAACGCAAGGATAATCAGGACGGAGTATCTGGGAAAGGAGTATCTTGTCACGGCGCAGTACGACGACCTGATCATAAAGGTCTACACCGTGTACAAGCCCGCATCGGACTACATCACGGCGGGTATCCGCATGACCAGGATCCTGGAGTTCAACGACGGGAAGTTGATCAGGCACTGAGCCCGCATCCTGTCCGTTTCCACAAAGCTACTCCAGTTTCATTTCCTTGATGTTCTTTATCTCGTCCCTGAGCACGGCCGCGCGCTCGAACTCCAGGTCCTTGGCCGCCTGGAGCATCTCGGCCTCGAGCTCCTTGATGTACTTCTTCCTCTGACCGGAATCCAGCAGGTTGTAGCCGGCCTTGCGGATGCGGATGTCGTCCTTCTCATCCTGTACGGCCTCGTCCTTCTCGCGCTCAAGGATGTCCTCCACGGCCTTGACGATCGATTTGGGAGTGATCCCGTGCTCGGTGTTGTAGGCCATCTGGATGGCGCGGCGCTCGCGGGTCTCGGTTATGGCCTCGACCATGGCGTCGCTCATGCGGTCGGCGTACATGATCACGCGGCCATCGACGTTCCGCGCGGCACGGCCGATGGTCTGGATCAGGGATGTGGTGCTTCTGAGGAAGCCGATCTTGTCGGCGTCCAGGATGGCGACCAGGGCCACCTCGGGCAGGTCCAGGCCCTCCCTGAGGAGGTTGATGCCCACCAGGACATCGAACTGTCCGGCGCGCAGGTCGCGAAGGATCTCGACGCGCTCTATGGTTTCGACCTCTGAGTGGAGGTATCTCACGCGCACGCCTTTGGATGCGAAGAAGTCGGAGATGTCCTCGGCCATCTTCTTGGTGAGCGTGGTCACCAGAACGCGCTGGTTCTTCTCCGTGCACTTTCGGATCTCGCCGAAGAGGTCCTCAATCTGGCCTTCGGTGGGTTTGACCGTTATCTCCGGATCCAGGAGGCCGGTGGGCCTGATGACCTGCGGCACGACCTGGCTGGAAAGCGATTTCTCAAGCTTGCCCGGCGTGGCGGACACGAATATGCGCTGGCCGGTGACGCTGTCGAACTCGTCGAACTTCAGCGGCCTGTTGTCCAGCGCCGACGGAAGCCTGAAGCCGTACTGCACCAGATTGCTCTTGCGCGAGTGGTCGCCCTCGTACATGGCCCCGATCTGCGGCAGCGTCACATGCGACTCGTCGATGAACGTCAGGAAGTCCGGCTGGAAGTAGTCCAGGAGCACCGCAGGCCTCTCACCGGGCGCCCTGTTGGATAGCGGGCGGCTGTAGTTCTCGATGCCCGGGCAGTAGCCGATCTCCTGCAGCATCTCCAGATCGTACTCCACGCGCGTCTTTATGCGCTCGGCCTCGACCGGATGCCCCGTGGCCATGAAGTGCTCGTACTGCTCCTCCATCTCGCTGCGGATGCGCCCGATGGCCGCCACGACCTGCTCCTTGGGCATGACGAACTGCTTGGCCGGATACAGAGTGAAGCTCTCCTGGCTGTTCTGCTTCTCGCCCGTCAGCGGGTCGAACCACTGGATGCTCTCTATCGTGTCCCAGTCCAGCGTGATGCGCACGGCGTTGTCCAGATACGGCGGACAGATCTCGATGATGTCCCCGTGGGCCCTGAAGCACCCGCGCGTCAGCACGACATCGTTGCGGTCGTACTGCATGCGCGTCAGCTGCTCCAGCTCCGCCTTGTGGTCGAACACCTGCCCCACGCGGAACACGTGCGTCATGTCCCGCAGCGACACCGGGTTGGCCAGGCTGAATATGCACGACACCGTGGCCACGACAATCACATCGCGCCTCTCCATCAGCGAGAACGATGCCGAAAGCCGCATCCTGTCTATCTCGGCGTTGACGTCGGCGTCCTTCTCTATGTACAGGTCCTTGCCTGGCACGTAGGCCTCCGGCTGGTAGTAGTCGTATGTCGATACGAAATACTCCACCCTGTTTTCCGGGAAGAACGACTTGAACTCCCTGAAAAGCTGTGCCGCAAGGGTCTTGTTGTGCGACAGAACAAGGGTCGGACGCTGCACCTTCTCTATGATTTTCGCCATGGTGAACGTCTTTCCGGACCCCGTCACACCCTTGAGCGTCTGGAACCTGTCGCCTTCCAGCACTCCCTTGGACAGCTTGTCTATGGCCTGCTGCTGGTCTCCCGACACATCGTACGGCGCATGCACCACGAACGGTTTGTCCGTCCACCTGACGGACCCGTGCACGTTGGTGACCATGTCGCCACCCCAGGACGAATCGACCTCGCCCGTGCCCGGACCGTCGGGTCCGGCATGGAACTTCAGGACATCGTCCTTGGAGGGAAGCTGGAATCTGAAAGCCTCGTTGGGGTATCTGTTCTCCGCCATACTGTTTCCTATTGTTTACTGCTGTTTCCTAATTGTTTTGCTTCGGACGGCTCATGTCCTGGACAGCCTGTTGATCCAGCCCAGGTACTCCTCGGTACGCTCCACAAGCACGATGTTCAGCCTGATGTAGTTGCCGTTCCTGTAGACCATGACCGGAACCGAATCGCCCGGCCTCGTGTTCGACAGGGCCGTGAAGAGGTCGTTGTAGTCGGCTATGGAAACACCGTTGATCTCCGTGATTATGTCTCCGCCCAGGTAGATTACCGAACTGCCGTAGCTCGCCGGCTGGGTTCCCGCCTTCAGCCCCGCCTGGTCCGCAAGACCGCCGGGAACCACCTGGCTGACAAGAAGGCCCTTGCTGACCTTCAGGCCGGCGTAATCGACGATGTTCTGCGAAAGCTGCACCGGGACGATGTCCAGCCAGCCCCTGGAGACCTTGCCGTAGTTCACGATGTCGTTGACCGAAGCGGCCGCCGTGTTGGACGCGACTGCGAAGTTCATCCCCTGGCTCGTGCCGCTGGTGCTGTAGATCGAAGTGTTGATTCCTATCACCTGCCCGCCGGTGCTCAGAAGCGGACCTCCGGAGTTGCCGGGGTTGATCGGGGCGCTTGTCTGTATCATGCCCAGCAGCACCTTTCCGCTTTCATCCCTGATGGGGCGGCTCAGACCGGAGATTATGCCGGTGACCATCGTCCTGTCGTAGCCGAACGGGTTTCCGATGGCTATGACCTTCTGACCCACAAGAAGCGAGTCCGAATCACCGAAGGACAGGGTGCTGATCACGGCATCCTGCGCCGGCGTGATCCTGATGACGGCTATGTCGTTCTCATCGTCCGATCCTATCAGGCGCGCCTCGTAAACCGATCCGTCATAAAGCGATACCGTTATGATGGATGCATCCTTTATCACGTGGTAGTTGGTGACTATCAGGCCGTCGGCGGATATGAAGAATCCCGATCCCGTATCGCTTTCCGGAACGGCATCGAAATACGACGAATCGTCCGTGACCTGCGTCTGTATGTGCACCACGGCCATGTTGGCCTGCTCGAATATGCTGATGTTCTGAAGCTCGTCGTCGCTGTAGTGCCAAGCCGCCTCGTCTCCCAAAAAGAGCGGCACTCCGGATTCGCCGTAGTAGATGTCGTCCACAGGCACGCCCGCCATCTCCAGCAGGCCCTTCTCCCCGTACGTCCCTATGACATCGGCAAGAGCGGTCCTGAGCTCCTTGACGCGCTGCTTGGACTCGATCGCGTTGGTCCAGCGGACGAGCACGATCCCCGCCAGGACGGCGACCACCAGCGATGCCGCGACGATGAGGATGATGACGAACTTCTTCCTGAGCTTCATGCGTCAATACTACTGCAAATCATCGCCGTTGCCAACTCGGCGCGGCGGCTCGCAACCCTCGTGCAGACAGTTCATGGCCGATGCCTTGGATGCATAGGAAAGCATCCTTCCGACCGCCTCCTCATCCAGCTCATCCAGCCTTCCTATCATGCCGTTGCGGTCCAGCCATGCGATCACCGCTCCGTCGAACGTGTCGCCGCAGCCTATGGTGTCCACCACCTTGTCCACCTTGCAGCACGGCACATCCACCCTGAAGGCCACCTGTTCTGCGCTTTTGTCGCCCTTGTTGCACTTGTCGCCCATGTCGCCCTTCCGGTACCAGGTCGAACCCTGAGCTCCCCTCGTGACTATCAGACTCCCACCGCAATACCCCAGCATGGCCATCTCCGCCTCCTCCCGCGGCACTGACGGGATTAGGAACTCCAGATCCTCCTCGCTAACGCGCACAAGGGCGCATTCTCCCGCCAGGCCAAGGATCATCGACCTGTATGCTTCCGGGTCGGCTACCATTGACGGCCTGACGTTGGGATCCAGGAACAGCCCCGGACGGCTTTCCAACTTCCTGACCGCCGGCATTATGGCATCGCAAATGGGCTCCATCACAAGCGCGATCGAGCCTATAAACAGCATGTCGATATCCCCTTCCACAGCCAGCGCCGCTGAAAGCTCGGCCTCGGTGAGACTGCAGGCCGCCGTTCCCTTGTAATCGAACACATAGCTTGCCTTGCCCTCGTCGTCTATCACCGCCCTGCTGCAAAGCGTGCTCTGCGGTGCATTGCACAGCTGCGGGTCGAACAGGACCCCGTTGTCTATCATCCGCTCCAGGATCTCGAGTCCGTATCCGTCGGACGAGACCTTTCCGAAGAACGAGACGGGCGCACCCATCCTCGATGCCGCGACGGCCACGTTGAACGGACAGCCTCCTATCCGCCTGCCTCCGTCGAATACGTCTATGAGCGACTCACCGATGGTTCCAATCATGGGGATCCTCCACGCGCGACATTATAGCACAACATGGCACAACCTCCACCTCCACACAGTGGATTTTCAACACGCGATTGTGGTAATATCTTCCAGAACCCTTATGGCTCCTTTGGAAGAGCAGGAGGAAGACACATGAACGAAGAGACCAGAACCAACGTCCCTGAAACCGCAGCTGAGGAGAAATCTTCCCTCAACTTCATCGAGAAGATCATCGAAGACGATCTTGCGAACGGCAGAGTACCCAACAACACCATTGTCACGCGCTTTCCGCCCGAACCGAACGGATACCTCCACGTCGGGCACATCAAGAGCATCTGCCTGAACTTCGGCCTTGCGCAGAAGTACAACGGCATCTGCCACCTCAGGCTGGACGACACCAACCCCGCCAAGGAGGACATGGAGTACATCGACTCCATCAAGAGCGACATCAGGTGGCTCGGATTCGACTGGGGAGAGCACGAGTACTATGCATCCGACTACTACGACAAGCTGCACGAGATCGCGATCAATCTGATCAAGCAGGGCCTTGCCTACGTCGACAGCCAGACCCCCGAGCAGGTCAGGGAGAACCGCGGAACGCTCACCACCCCCGGCAAGAACAGCCCGGACCGCGACAGGAGCATCGAGGAGAACCTCAGGCTCTTCAGGGAGATGGGAGAAGGCAAATACCCGGAGGGCACTTTCCTCCTCAGGGCCAAGCTCGACATGGCCAGCCCCAACATCAACATGCGCGACCCCGCCCTCTACAGGATCAAGTTCGCAGAGCATCCCAGGACAGGCAACAAGTGGTGTGTCTACCCCATGTATGACTTCACCCACCCCATCTCGGATGCCATCGAGGGAATCACCCACTCCATCTGCACACTCGAGTTCGAGGACCACAGGCCTGCCTACGACTGGGCCTGCTCCATCGACGGCATAGAGCATACTCCGCACCAGTACGAGTTCGCCAGGCTGAACATCAACTACTTCGTGATGTCCAAGCGCAAGCTACTGAACCTGGTCAAGCTCGGAATCGTCAGCGGCTGGGACGACCCCAGGATGCCCACCATCAGCGGAATCAGACGCCGCGGATACTCACCCGAGTCCATGAAGGATTTCGTCTCGCGCGTCGGAGTGGCAAAGGTCGAGTCGGTCGTGGACTACTCGCTCATGGAGTTCTGCGTCCGCGAGGACCTGAACAAGCGCGCCAAACGCGTCATGGCCGTCCTGGATCCCATCAAGCTTGTGATCGACAACTATCCCGAGGACAAGACCGAGTACTTCGAGATCGAGAACAACCCCGAGGATCCGGCAGCCGGCACACGCACCATGCCTTTCACCAGGGAACTCTACATCGAGCGCGAGGACTTCATGGAGGTTCCGCCCAAAGGCTACCACCGCCTCTACATCGGCAATGAGATCCGCCTGAAGACCGCCTACTACGTCACCGCCACAAGCTGCGAGAAGGACGAAAGCGGCAAGGTCACCGTCGTCCACTGCACCTACGACCCCGAGTCCCGCGGCGGCGAGACCCCCGACGGACGCAAGGTCAAGGGCACCAGCCACTGGGTCAGCGCCAAGTACGCCATCAGCGGCGAGGTCCGTCTTTACGACAAGCTCTTCAATGCCGAGTACCCCGGCGGAGAGACCGGCAACTATCTCGATGACCTCAATCCCGACTCGCTCATAGTCGTGCAGGATGCCAAGCTCGAGCCCTCACTCGCCGACGCCAAGCCCGGCGATTACCTGCAGTTCATCAGAAGCGGCTACTTCACCCCGGACTACGACAGCACTCCGGAGCATCCGATCTTCAACCGCACGGTCACGCTGAAGGACTCCTGGGCCAAACAGAAAGCCAAGATGGGCCTGTGAAAACAAACAAAGGCGGGATCGACTCCCGCCTTTGTTTTTCTTTATCGGATGGACTCAGCTGAACTGCCCGATGATGGCCTTGAGGTCGGCAAGCTTTCCGTCCAGCTCCTCCTGGCTCCTGGCCTCGGCGACGATCCTCAGATAAGGCTCGGTGTTGGACTTCCTGACGCTGAACCACCAGGTCGGGAACTCGATCCTGTAGCCGTCGAAATCCATGATCTTCGTCGGGTTCATCGCGGAATACTTTTTATACAGGGCGTCTATGGCCTCGTCCTTCTGCTCCAGCTTGAAGTTGATCTCACCGCTGTTGGCGTATGCAACGATCTCGTCTATGAGCTGTCCCAGCGTCTTGCCCTGCTTCTTGAGGGCCGCCACCGTCTGCAGCACGATGAGCGATGCCAGAAGTCCGCTGTCGCAGTTGAAGAAGTCCCTGAAATAGTAGTGGCCTGCAAGCTCGCCGCCGAATATGCAGCCCTTCTCGCGGATCTTCATCTTGGCGAACGCATGGCCGACCTTCCAGGTGTATACCTCGGTGGCGCCGATCTTCTCCAGATACTCGGTCGTGGAGCGCGATGTCCTGATGTCGACCAGGACAGATCCCTTCTCCTTGGCAAGATAGTACATGCCCAGGATGCCCGTGACATAGTCCGGCTGGATGAAGCGGCCGCGCTCGTCTATGAACATGACCCTGTCCGCATCGCCGTCGTAGATGACTCCGCAGTCGGAGCCGTTCTTCTTCACGGCCTCCATGATCTGGCGGCAGTTCTCGACCTCGAGCGGGTTGGGCTCATGGCCGGGGAACGTTCCGTCCAGCGTGTCGTTGATGTACTTGGCATGGTCGCCGAACAGCTCCTTGACGTAGAGGTTGCTCATGCCGTTGGAGCAGTCCACGGAGATGGAGAGCTTGGACATGTCGGGCAGGAACTTCTTCTGGAAGTCCAGGTATGCCTGATGGATGTCCTTGTCGATGACCTTTCCCCTCTTGCACTCGCAGACGGGCTCGACCGGAAGCTCGTTGACCATCTTCTCCAGGTCCTTGAGACCGGTATCGCCGCCTACGGGGATGGCCATTGAGCGCGATATCTTCATTCCGTTGTACTGCTTGGGATTGTGGCTCGCCGTGATCTGCACCGAGGCATCGGCCTTGAGGTATACGGTTGCGAAATAGACCATCGGGGTCGTGGCCAGACCGATGTTCCATACGTCCACGCCGGCGTCGTTGATTCCGCGGCAGAGGTTCTCGAATATCTCGTCGCTTGTCAGGCGGACGTCACGTCCCACCACGACGAACTTGCACGGGAGAAGCCTGGGAAGGAAGAATCCCACCTTGTACGCCGTCTCCTTGTTGAAATCCTGGTTGTAGACACCACGGATGTCGTAGGCTTTGAATACACCCATCTTCAATCTCCTTCTTTATCGTTATTGTTCTTTTTCCTTTCGATCATTTTCGGGACGGTATCGTCCATGAACTGGAAGTAGAGGATCCTGCCGTCCTTCAGGGTCAGCTCCGTCGCCGACTCGGAGAGGATTCCCAGGACACGGTTGAACGTGCGGATCCTTGTGAAATCGCCGCCGTTCTGCGCGCATCTTATGACTGACTTCTTGCGGACCATGCGGATGGACACGACTTCCGTGGGGACGAACGAGGACTCGAACATCACGTATTCCTGATCCTTCCTCGCGGGGAGCCTGAAGCCCAGGAACGAGGGCACGTACTCGAAATCCTGGAACCAGTATGTGTCGTTGACCTTGTAGAAGAACACACCGTAGAGGCACAGCTTCCCGCTGTTGTCGGCATAGAATGTGGAGAATGTCCTGAAGGAGATCTTCCCGCCACGCCGTTGCTCTATCTCCGCCAGAAAGGCGCGTGTCTCCTCGTCCATGACCTGCGGCATGATGGCCCTCCGTCTGTCTTTCTTTTTTCCTCTTTATAATATACAATGCCTTCCGAAAAGGTGAAAGCGTAAAAAGGAAGATGCTTCGTGGCAGGACCTGCGTCGCCGCACTCGCGCCGTACACATAGTACTGTCGCTCGTTTGCTTCTTGGTCCTGACGCGAATCGTATGATTGATATGGACTACATGGACAAGGATTTCGGGAAGATCCTGAAGAACAACGCACAGACATTGCGCCACGAGCTTCTTGCATCGGGCACGGACTGTTTCCGTGTCTACGACCGCAATCTTTCCCGCTATCCCGTCACCGTGGACCTCTACGGCCGCTACGCCAAGGTCACCGACTACGGCACCGAGCCCATGGCCGACGATGTGCGCTCCACCTGCCTGGACATCTGCTCGCGCATGCTCTATCTGGACGCGCAGAACGTCGTCTACGCCTACAGGGCCAGGCGTCCGGACAGGGCCCAGCACGAGAAGACGGGCGCGGATGCGGTCGTGACCACCGTCACCGAGAACGGTCTCAAGTTCAAGGTTGACCTCACCACATATGTCGATACCGGACTGTTCCTGGACCATGCTGTGACCAGAAAGCTCATCCGCGAGCGCAGCGCCAAGGCCGATGTGCTGAACCTTTTCTCCTATACGGGCAGTTTCTCCGTCTATGCCGCCGCGGGCTTCGCGGACAGCGTCACCAGCGTGGACCTCAGCGCCACATACACCGGATGGGCACAGGAGAACCTCGCCGCCAACGGCTATAGCGGCGACATGTACAGGTGCGTCTGCATGGATGCTGCCAGGTTCGTCAGGGAGGCCGCGGAGAAGGGCCTGAAGTACGACATCATAATCTTCGATCCCCCGAGCTTTTCCAACAGCCACAGGATGGACGGGGATTTCGATGTTGCTCGTGATTACGCACAGTGGGTCAGGGACCTGCTCAAGATACTGAAGAGGACGGGTTTCATCCTGTTCTCGACCAATCTGGGATCGTTCCGGATGGACAGGAGAAGGCTCAGGGGTCTGAGCGTGAAGGAGATAACGGGGCTGGTTGCGGCACCCGGATTCGTGAAGGACCGTGCAGGCACGGTCAGGAGTTGGATGATGGCATTTGATGATGATTCGCTCTCACTGGATTGGAGCGAGCCGGAGAAGAAGTCCGTGAAGGGTTCGGACAGACCGGAGAGGAAGGAAAGGACTTCCTCGGAGAGAAGCGGTGCACGCAGGGAAGGCGGCACATACAGAAGGGACGACAGGAAAAGCGACAGACGCACATACGGTCGCGACAATGCACGTGACGGCCGTGAGGGCCGTGAAAGCCGTGAAGGCCGTGAGGGCCGTGATTACGGCCGCAGGGAGAGAAGCTGGTCCCGCGACGGCAGGGATGATTTCCGCCGTGACGACAGACGCGATTACAGGCGCGAGGGCCGCGAAGGCCGCGAGGACAGGTATGCCGAGCGCAGAAGCGACCGCTACGACAGGGATGACCGCCATGAAGAGCGCAGGGACCGCTATGCCTCCCGCGAAGGCGGCCGCTACGACGGGCGCGGCGACATGGGATATGAGAGGAAGCAGTACGGCCGCTCATACGACAAGCCTTATGAGAAGTCCTATGAAAAGACTTCCGACCGTGAGGACAGGCCCCGCCGTACATATGACCGCGACGAAAGGCCGGAGAGAAGGTCCTACGACAGGTCGGACAAATCTGAGCGCAGTGAGAGGTCTTTCGATGAGAAGAAATCCTACGGAAAGAAGTCCTTCGACAGTAAGCCGTATGAGAAGAAGCAGCATTCCGATTCCCGCAGGAAGAACTCGAGCAGCAAGCCTTACGGATACGATTCCTTCAGGCCGGCCCGCTCAAGGGAAGACAGCAACGATTTCTTCTGGAACGCCGAGGATCTGGATCCCAAGAAGCACAGCGACGACTGACAGCATCCATAAAACAGGTTCATGCTATTTGAACTAAACTTTGTTAATGCAGTATGGAAAGCCTGAAAAACGGATCCTATACTGCAAAAGGCAGTTTGGCAAGCCAAAAAAAGGCCTTCCATACTGCCCTTTTTTTGGCTCTTGCCTTTGCTTCCGGACACATGTCATTGCATTTGGACAAATGATTGTTGTTTCCAATGACTTTTCATTGAAAACAACACTTTGGCGGCCAATTCCAATGACGAATAAGGGCTTCCCGGATTCGATTGCGGAACACAACAAAAAGAAAAAAACCGGAGCGAAGTGCTCCGGTTTTTCTTTGCTCCCTGAGACAGACTCGAACTGCCGACAGGGTGGTTAACAGCCGAAAAACCACCCGAATAAGGGTTGTTACAGCTTGATACTGGATAAGATAAATCTATATCGGTGGGTGGGATATGTCAATACGGGGTGATAAAGGTTGTGCTGTGTTTGGTACACCAATCGGTACACCGCAATAAAAAAGAACCTGCCATCAGGCAAGTTCTTTGACCTTTCTGTAGAAGGTTGCCGGAGTCATTCCCAGCTTTTTTTGTGCGACAACTGCGGTTATCTCGTCTGCCTTCCAAAGGGCTATAACCTCGTCCCAATTGGACGGCTTATCGATCGGTTTACGACCGCGATAACGGCCCTCAGCCTTTGCAAGGGAGATACCCTCGCGCTGTCTTTCCAGTATGCACTCACGCTCAAACTGGGAGAGGCCCGCGAACACTGTCAGCATGAACCGCCCCTGCGGGGTGCTTGTGTCAATGTTCTCTTTGAGGGAGACAAAGTGAACGCCTTTCTTTGTCAGGTCTCCGATGATGTTCAGAAGGTCTGCCGTAGACCTTGCAAGACGGCTGTAGCTTTCAACAATGAGGGTATCCCCTTCTCTTACAAAGTCCATCATGGCTTTAAGCTGGGGTCTGTCTGTGTTCTTGCCTGATATCTTCTCGATAAAGACGCGCTCAACACCTTCCTTCTGCATTGCCGATTCCTGACGGCCCGTGTTCTGTTCCTGTGTCGAAACTCTGATGTAAGCTACCTTCATGTGTCTCTCTCCTTTATCTGTTGGTAACAACAGGGTAACACGGGTATTGAAATATATCAATAGGGTGGTAATGAATTTTGATAGAAAAATGAATCACCAAACAACTTTATTGATAGAGATAACGGGGTGCTTGCGCTGAATCACTGAGGTATACCCTATTGATAGAGGAAATCAGGGACATGTAGAGCGGTTTCCCATCCTTTGCAGACTGTCGACCTGAGGGATGGTATCGATTGGTCTCCCGTCCATTGCAGACTATCGGCCTGAGGGATGATATCGATTGGTCTGCCGTTCTTCAGCATGAGTCCGTATACGGTCGTATACAACCGCATACAACCGGATACAATCGTATACACTTGTATCCGACTGTACACAGGATGGGGATAGATACAAGGGTGGACACAGGTGCAACGGGGTGCGCTCTGTCCGATGTAATGGCAATGTCATAGCACGTGCTAAGCATCTGCTAAGCAAAACCAAGCACCGCCATAGCACTGCTCTAGCACTGCATGCCGTCCGGTCACAGAGTAAGGTACTGTCAACATGTCTCGACCCGTATAACCAATTGCGCCACGTGCGGGGTCTCTCACCGAACCACTCAAATTTTTTATGGTTAACTGCATTTGGTTAACAAAAATGGGTTGTTTGACCATTTTTCCCTACCTTGGTAGGGAAGTTGTCGGAAAAACACGCAAAATGCTCTGTTAACCAATACGCATATTTCATAACGCTTTTGGTTAACAAAAATGGGGTGTCCTCGTGTCTGCTTGTCAACCGGGAAACGCATCGAATCAGTGCACGGTTTCAAGGTCGTGCATCAGCAAACGCATCGCACGCATCACGCGCCTGATCTCTCGCCAAACCACTTGGTTTTTTTGGTTGACTGCATTTGGTTGACAAAAAGCATGGTTTCAGAGGGTTTTCCCTACTCTGTAGGGAAGTTGTTGAAGAAACAGACCATTTTGTCTGTCAACCAAACTGTCATTCTTGCCTCTGTTTTGGTTGACAAAAAAAGCATTGTGTTCACGGGGTGCATCGTCCCATATAAGCCGGTGCTATCCCGTCAGACGCGAATAACAGGCCATAACACCGTTATAACAGGCCATAACACCGTTATGATTCGTTATGGTCAATCTCAGGAATGTAGGCGCAATGAACCTTGAAAAGAGGCACACACAGTTGCGTCCGTGAAAGGTCTCCCGATAAAACTCTGAAGGTTTTGCCATCGATCGACGCACAATTGATTATGCTCCGAATTCGGAATAATTGTCTTTCTGCGCCCTATATCTGCCCATATATGAGCACCTTTATAATAAAGGGTGTCACTTTCAGCATTATTACACATTCTGCAATGTTACGTTTCCCATACACCTGTACATGGACAGCTTTATAAGATTTTGGGGAATAATATTTATGCTATCAAATAAGAACTGGCATAGAAGGAAGGAAGTAGTTATATCACAGAAAAAAGGAGAGGTTATCCCTCTCCCTCCTTGTTGCGATGTAATGGACTATACAAGTGCCAGTTGTAACGATTGTAGCCTGTTCGCTGGATATCCAGTAATCCGGCGCGCTTCAATTCGTTGACAGCCCTTCTGATATTGCTCTCGCCTTTCGGGTGTCCTTGGCAGTATATAGCCTTGCCGACAGCGCCATAACTCGGTTTGTAAGATTGTCCCTGTGAATAGAGGAACATGTAGACCCGATAGGCAGAGTCAGAGACATCCCCAAGGCCCTGAGCAACTTCATTGGGAACGATAGTGAAGTATTTGTCGGGCATGCTGTAGTGTTTAATCAGGGCCATGAAGAACCCCCTAAAACAGCAGCGGTTGAGCATCATCGTACAACGGAAAATTGACCGCGACCATGCGGTAAGCGGGCCTTCCGTCCATTCCTTGCCAATGGTCGTACTCCAAATAACCTCCGCGCTTCAGTTTTCCCAGCGTTTCGGAGGCAATGTCATGCGAAAGGCCAAGCCGAAAAGCAATATCGACATCGAGGTCAAACGTCTTCCCAACTAATTCCCGTGCCAGCCGGAGAACGGCAAACTTACGTGATGAAGATAAACGTGCTCTAGTCATCGTTCAGTCTCCCCGTTCGCGCCGTCCAGTTCGTCGGAAGATGATTGGATATCATCCAACCCGCTCAATTCGGAAATGGCCGACTCAGCGACGCAATCAGGTATGATTTCCGCGCCCCCGCGCTGACGGAGAGCATCCGCATTTCCACCAATGCCCGCCCGTGATGGGTTATGCCCGAACCGAAACCGGAAAAGCGGACACAAGAACGACCGTTTCCCGTCCCTCGTGCAGAGCGAGACTTCTCGGGCCGAGCCTGACATGCAGTCCAGGCAGTATCGCCGGATGGATTTGAGCGGGGACAAGTTCAACAGGGCCGTATCTCCCTTGAACTCGATTGACGGAGAGGATACAATTGAGTTGGTGTTTATGGTCTTGCCCGTGAGGGCGGGGCCATTGTTTTTAATCATGTAGCCCCTCCCTCTCAATTCGATCGATGTCCTCAGGTCTGAATCTGACCAAAGAACCGATTTTGACAAATGGAATTCTGCGCTGGAGAATCCACTTCCTGATTGTTGCGGTAGAGGTATTGAGTCTCTTTGCAACGTCTTCCACGTTCAACATTTTTTCCTCCTGCAAATCAATACTCAGTTGGGTTACTGACGCTTACAGGATACCAATGCAAAACGTTGTATCGCAATTACTTACACTGTACCAGCACTATACCAACGCTATACTAGTGACTGCTTTTTCTTTTGCGATCAGTCTCAAGTTCTTTTAGTTGCTGATTTGAGTAAGGCTTGTTTGTCGCGGGATTGAAGAAGTATTCCCCAAGGGTCTCAGGAGAGAGAATCTTATTTTTTACTAAGCTACTGTCGCTCAGAGAGACCCTTGAAAAAGCGACTTCTTTCCCATCCGCAACGCCAAAACTCACATCACTTGAAAACCGTTCAAACTCTGCCTTGATATGTTGAGGCATCGGAATGGGTTTTGCATCATTCAGGACTCCCCGACAGTATCCAATAAGGAACTCGCTTTCGTGGAGTTTATACGGGGTGAACCCGCCATGCTCTGACATCCATTTATCCAGCCTTTCAGCTTTATCAGGCCCTGACGGCCCATAGTCCACAATCGCGCGATACTCCTTTTCAAGAGGTCTGCCCTTTGCAACTTCTGCGTCCAATTCTGCGACGTATTCACTGAGGTTTTCCGCATGTTCTTCAGCCGTTTCTACAGCTTTCTCGCATAGCATCTGTACCTGTTCATCCGTTGCCATTCTATAGGGTTCATCGCTGATAACTCTCCGGACTATATCTCCGTCATATTCCTCATGGCTGGCTTTCAACATGTGGCTGTGAGCGGTAAATTTGCTCCATCTGTACCACCATGAATCCTTGTCTGAGTTCTCAATCACGGACTTTATGATTCTCCGATAGTCGTCCATTGTAAGTGAGTCACCTGTCGCTGGCATCTTCTTCATTCTCTCCTGTCTCAATTCTGAATACGGCCTGTTTCCGCTCCTGTCTCTTTATCTCTCTGTCCAGTTCTTGCCATATCGCACGGAGGTCAATCAGTATGGGTGTAAGCTGATTTGTGATAAGGTTCAAAAAGGCATCATCTATTGCCTTTACCCTGTCCCTGTACTCCCTCAGTTTCCTTGTAGTCATGGCTGCACCTCTCAACCTACAAACGGAAGGACTTTCGCCCTGGCATGTGCCTGACGCTCCAATGCGTCGGCATCCTGATGGTAATAGTGCTGAGTCATGCGCTGGCTACTATGGCCGATAACGGCCTGTATCTCTGTCTCAGCGAGACCGCTCGCAACCATCATGCTGTTGAATCCATGCCGTAAGCTGTATAGGACGATTCCCCGCGCCGTTCGTTCCTTCTCATTGATTCCTAGGGCCTTTTCAAGCGCATCATAGAACACCGTCCGAACCGCTCCGTCATCGATCGGTTTCTCAGGATTGAGGATTGAGAAGAAAACATACTCAGTCTTGAATTGCTGATTGTAGGCAAGAATTTCACGGGCAAGGCACACGGGAATTGTAACGTACCGCTCTTTTCCCGTCTTTGTGCCTTTCTCTCCATCCAGTCGGTTGTAGCTATGCTGAACATGAAGATACGCAACATCAGCGTCCCTAATCTCGATATCAAAGGCCCGTAGGGTTTTGACTTCACTGTTCCTCAGTCCGGCATAGAGCATGGTAGCGACAAACAGGTATCCGAAACGCTCATAACTGTCAGCCTTTGAGTTGTCTTTCAGATACTTTATAACCTTGGCCGATTCGTCACTGGAGAGGATTCCCCTTTCCTTGTCCTGACGCTTCACGTTCTTGAGTTTCATGCCGATAGGGTTGGTGATAACCTCTGTACGATAGGCGAAGTTCAGAGGCGTTCTAAGGCACTCTACAGCCTTGCAGATTGCGGAACTACTCAAACCTTTGTCGAACATTTTAGACTCGATTCTCTGCATGTCCGACAACCGGAATTCGTCCAGCTTCATATCGGGCCGTAGTTCGTCCTTCACGTGGTTATTGAACATTCCCAGCATCTTGGCGCACTGCATGCGGGTGATACTCTCCCCCTGTATTGCCTTGGCTTTCACATAGGGCGATTCATCGTATGTCCAAAACTGCACAATATAGGCCGACAACAGGGGTGTATTATCTTCCACATAGTCGAACACAACGCCCTTCTGCAATGCCTCCTGAGCGATTCTATACGCTTCTGAGCGCAAAACAACGTGAGTCCTGATTCCTCCGTTGAGTCTGTGATTCAGCGTGTCAATGTTGATTCTGTTCTCAGGCAACTTTGCACCAGTGGAAGGGTCACGAAACCAAGCAAAAAAAGTACCGTCTGACCTCTTAGCGTTCTTTTTTCGACTTTTACGGAAACAAATGATGAAGGAATTCAAAATCACATCCTCGGGGCCATCGGTACACCAATCGGTACACCAATTGGCCCCTTTTGTCTAAGATTCTCCAGTAACCCAACCGGTAAAACCTTATAGGATAATGATTCGTCTTTCTCCCTGAGACAGACTCGAACTGCCGACAGGGTGGTTAACAGCCACCTGCTCTACCGACTGAGCTATCAGGGAAAGAACATATGCAATGTACAGGTTAGCGCGCTTTTAGTCAATATACCCTGCGACATATTTGCATAAAAAAACTCCCCGATGATTACTCACCGGGGAGTGGATTCACTTGCTTTTCAGCTCAGCTCACTTTTTCTTCTTGAGAAGGATGAAGCATGCTGCGCCGGCCGCCAGAACCAGAAGGACAACCACGATGATCAGGCCGACATTGGACTTCTTGGCTGCTGCGGGAGCAGTTGTCGTCGTTGTCGTGGAAGCTGCAGGCTTTGTTGTCTCTGCGGCTGCCGTTGTCGATGTTGTGGCTGCGGGCTTGGTCTCGGCTGTCTTGGCAGGCTCTGCTGCGGCAGGCTTTGTCTCCTCAGCCTTGGCAGGCTCTGTTGCGGCAGGCTTTGTCTCGGCTGCAGGAGCGGGTGCGGGCTCGGTTGCTGCAGGTGCCGGTGCGGGCTCTGTTGCGGCAGGCTTTGTCTCTGCTGCAGGAGCGGGCTCGGTTGCTGCGGGAGCGGCCTCTGTTGTCTTGGTGACTGCTGCGACATATGCCGGGAGCTCGCTCTGGAGCAGTGCGATGGCGTAGTCGAGGTCAGCCTCTGTGATCTCCTCCGGGAATGTCAGGACGGCTGTTCCGTTGTCGATGGAGATCGTTGTTCCCTCGAGGTACTTGCCGAACGAAGCGTATGCCAGTCTGGCGGCATCGGCGACTTCCCTGTTGGTGATGAACTCGGGATACTCGATTGTCGCGACGCAGTCGCTGTATGTGACTGTAGCCTCGTAGCCGAGCAGCTCGATGTTCTTGACGATGACCTTGGAAGCGACCGCTGTCTCTGCTGTCTCTGCAGTCTCGGGTGCGCCGACCATCTGTCCGAGGTACCAGCTGATCTCGGAAGCGAGTGTGTTGACAGCGAAGTCGACATCAGCCTCGGCGAGAGCGTACGGCATGTAGAGGACTGCTGTTCCGTTGTCGACCGTGAGGGTTGTTCCCTCGAGGTACTCCGCGTATGCCTGGTATGCCAGAGTTGCGGCGGCGATGATATCCTCGTTCGTCAGGACCTCAGGATATGTGATGACCGCGACACCGGGTGTGTAGGTGATGTTGGCCTTGTATCCATAGAAGGAGAGGTCGTAGGAAAGGACCTCGGGCTCCGTGCTCTGGACTTCGGATGTCTCGACCTTCTCTGCCGCCTTGGCAGCACCGTACTCCTCGAGGACGCCGTTGATGTAGGCAAGGATCAGACCCTCGGCGAGCTCGAAATCCTCAGCACCCCACTCTTCGGGATATGTGAAGTCGATCTCACCCGGCTTGTAGTCGAACACGACGTAGTCGACGAGGGCGGGATATGTTGTCACGGCATAGTTCAGTGCTGTGAGGAGCTCCTCCTCCGTGAACAGCTCGACAGGATATGTGACCTTGGCGTGGCCGATCTCGGCAACGATGTCGAGGGTGTAGGCACCGATCTTGTACTCTGCGCTGAGCGGTCTGACGACGGGCTCGGATGCGACGGGTGCGGGAGCGGGTGCGGGCTCGACAGGTGCCGGTGCCGGTTCCGGAGCGGGAGCGGGAGCGGGCTCTACGGGAGCAGGCTCGACGGGTGCGGGCTCGACAGGTGCGGGCTCCACGACATCTCCTGTTGAGACACTTGCGGACTTACAACCGACAAGGGCGATGGCCATGGCGATGACCATGATTGTCAGCAAAATGGACTTTGAAAAACGTTTCACGTGTTTCCTCCCTGGACGTTCTCAATAGCGTTCAATATATAACGATGATATGATAGCACATGCTTTCTGCTCTGAACACTGAAAAATCAGCTTTTTTGATCAAAAAGGGTGCCTCATGTCTAAAAAAACCCGCACTAATGCGGGTTTTACATGCAGAAAGACAGATTACATCAGGTCTTTCGGCTTGCGTGCGGTGTTGCCGCTCTTCACGCAGTAAGCGATGTGATGGAGCTTACCGTTCTCGAAGATCGACTTTGTCTTGATCTCTCCGCCCCAGCGGCTGATCAGTACCTTAGCGCCCTCACGACGTGCGTTCTTTGAAATAGCACCTGCCATATTCTTCCTCCGTTCTGGAATAAACCACTTGATATCCAAAGTGTACTATAAAGCAAACCGGGGTCTTAGTCAAACCCTCCGGGCCGGTATTGATTATAATCAATCCGAAGGATATTTTTACCACATGGGGAAAAATGTTGCAAGGAGATTGTTCCTCCTTCCCGTCAAAGGATACCAGAAGCTCATCTCTCCAATGCTCGGCGACAACTGCATCTACTGCCCGTCGTGCTCCGAGTACTTCAACACGGCCGTGATGAGGTTCGGCATCGTCAGGGGGACCATCCTGGGCATCAGCAGGATACTCAGGTGCAACAGGCTCTACTACGGCGGTCCGGACGATGTCCCGGAGACCTTCAGCTTCAGGTACATCAGGGACAGGAGGACGGCCTTCAGGCGCCACGGCAAGGCCCTCTTCTGAGAGGCCCCGGTCCCCTTCCCGTCAGTTGCTTCCGATGTCCTTTATGAACGAGATCAGCACCTTCAGGGCGTTCTCGTTGTTCCCTCCCTCCGGTATGATCAGGTCCGCGTATTCCTTTGTGGGCTCTATAAATGAGGCATGGCCGGGACGCACGACCTCGAGGTACTGCTTGACCACGCTGTCCAGCGTCCTTCCGCGCTCGTTGATGTCGCGCAGGAGCCTTCTGATGAACCTGATGTCGTCCGGCGTGTCGACGTAGATCTTCAGGTCCAGCAGGTCGCGGATCTGCGGGTCGTAAAGAACCATCAGGCCCTCCACGATGACAAGCGGGGCGCTCTCCATGTGGATGGTCTCCTTCATCCTGCAGTGGTGCACGAAATCGTACTGCGGCATGTCTATGCCGATGCCCTGCTTCAGGTCGCCCAGGTGCTTGTGCAGCAACTCCATGTCGAATGCGTCCGGATGGTCGAAGTTGTAGGCCGTGATGTTCGAGTTGTTCACGAACACGGCGCTCCTGTAGTAGTTGTCCTGCGGGATGAAGACGAAATCTGGACAGACCTCGCTGATCTTCCTGACGATGGTGGATTTCCCGCTTCCGGAGCCTCCCGTGATTCCGATGACCCTCACCTTGTTCATGAATGTACCTCCTCCGTCTCCCTGCGGTCCGTGTAGAAGTGATAGACTGTGGTGCTCTCGAAGAGCTCTCCCGGGTTCACGATGCACGACGGGAAGTCCGGACGGTTGACGCAATCCGGGAAGAACTCGCTCTCCAGGCAGAACCCGTGGCGTCTTCCGTAGCAGCAGCTGCCGTCAAGGTAGTTGCCGGTGTACAGGTGGAACGCCGGAAGGTCCGTGTATGCCTGCAGGACCCTGCCCGAGACAGGCTCGTATATGCGTGCGAAACGTGTGAATCCCCTGCCCGGCCCGTCGGCCCTGTCGATGACGTAGGCGTGGTCGTATCCGTTGGCCGGGGCGAGCTCCGGGGCATCGATCCTATCGCCGAATGTACGCTCCGTGGTGAAGTCCCATGCGGTGCCCCCGACGGGGATGATGCTGCCGTCAGGGATCTGGCCCGCGCCCATGCCCAGGACGTTGCGGCTGTCGATGACCGCCCTGTGGCCCAGGATGTCGTTGGCCGGGTCGCCCGTAAGGTTGAAGTACGTGTGGTTGGTCAGGTTGATGGGGCACGCTTCGGTGCAGGTGGCGCTGTAGTGGATGCGGAAGACGCCGTCCTCCGACATGGAGAAGCGGACCCTGATGTCCGCGGTGCCGGGGAAGCCGTCGTCCTCCTCCGATACCTTGATGGAGCACAGGAAGCCGTCGTCCATGTGCCTGACGTTCCAGATCCGGCTCCAGATGCCGGCGGGGCCGCTGTGGAGGAGGTTCGGACCGTCGTTGGGTGTGAAGCGGAAGGTCTTCCCGTCCACCGTGAAGGATGCTCCGCCGATCCTGTTTGCGAAGCGGCCCACGGTCAGGCCCAGGAACTTGTCGGATCCGGTGATGACCGACGGGTCGTCCACGGCTCCGGTGAACGGCAGCGTGACGTTGGCGATGATGCCGTCGCGGTCTGGGGTGCGGATGGAGGTCACCGCACATCCGAGATTCAGGATCGAAAACGAATAATCCCCTTTTCTGTAAGAATATTCCTTCACGTTCATGCTTCCCTCCCGATCCTCAGCGCTCGTCGGCGCTCTTGCTCTTCAGGACAGCCAGATAGGCGCTCTGCGGGATCTCGACGTTTCCGACGAGTTTCATGCGTTTCTTGCCTTCCTTCTGCTTCTCCAGGAGCTTGCGCTTCCTGGTGATGTCTCCGCCGTAGCACTTGGCGGTGACGTCCTTGCGGAAGGCGTTGATCGTCTCCCTGGCTATGATGTTGCCCCCTATGGCCGCCTGGATGGGGATCTTGAACTGGTGCCTGGGGATCTCCTCCTGGAGCCTCTCGCAGGCCTGGCGGCCCCTTGAGACGGCGTTGTCCCTGAAGACGAGCATGCTCAGCGCGTCGCAGGGCTCGCCGTTGACCAGGATGTCGACCCTGACGAGGTCGGTTTTCCTGTAGTCGGTTATCTCGTAGTCGAACGACGCGTAGCCGCGCGAGATGGACTTGAGCCTGTCGTAGAACTCGAACAGGACCTCTGCAAGCGGCATCTCGTAGATCAGCTCCACGCGTTTGGTGTCTATGTAGTTCATGCCGTTCTGCACGCCGCGCTTCTCCATGCACAGCGTGATGACCGGTCCCACGTAGGCCGTGGGCGTGATGATGCTGGCCTTGATGTAGGGCTCCTCGGCGTAGTCGATCCTGACCTGGTCCGGGTAGTCCAGCGGGTTGTCAACCTCCACCACATCGCCGTTCTTCATGTGGATGCGGTAGCGCACGGACGGGCTGGTCAGCACGATGGAAAGTCCGAACTCACGCTCGATCCTCTCCTGCACGACCTCCAGATGGAGCATTCCCAGGAAGCCGCAGCGGAAACCTTGTCCCAGGGCGACCGAGCTGTCCTTCTCGTACACCAGCGAGGCGTCGTTGAGCTTCAGACGGTCGATGGCATCCAAGAGCTCCTCGTAATCGTTGGTGTCGACAGGATATATCGAGCTGAAGACGACAGGCTTGACGTCCTTGAAACCCTCGCATGGCTCGGATGCGGGACGACCGGCCAGCGTCACGGTGTCGCCGACGCGGATGTCGCTTATGGTCTTGATGCCGGCTATGAAGTATCCGACATCTCCGGCCGACAGCGTCCTGGTGCGCACCAGGTTCAGCTGGAAGATGCCGACCTCCTCGACCTTGTACGTTGCCTGGCTGTTCATGAACATGATCTCGTCGCCTTCGGAGACCTTGCCCTCGAAGAGCCTGAAATGGACGATGACCCCCCTGTACGGGTCGTAGTGGCTGTCGAAGATCAGGGCCTTCAGCGGCTTCTCGGAATCTGCATCGGGCGCGGGGATGTACTCGACTATCGCCTCGTAGAGGTCGTCGACGCCCTCGCCTGTCTTGGCCGACACCTTCTGCGCCATGTCGGGGTCCAGTCCCAGGTCGTGGTCGATCTGCTCCAGGCACGACGGGATGTCGGCGCTGGCCAGGTCGATCTTGTTTATGACGGGGATTATCTCCAGGTTGTGCTCCATGGCCATGTAGAGGTTGGCCAGGGTCTGGGCCTCGACCCCCTGCGATGCGTCTATCAGGAGCAGAGCACCCTCGCAGGAGCTGATGGCCCTGGAGACCTCGTAGGAGAAGTCCACGTGGCCCGGCGTGTCGACCAGGTTCAGCTCGTACACCTGTCCGTTGCGGGCGGTGTACGGGATGGTGACGGCCTGGCTCTTGATGGTGATGCCGCGCTCGCGCTCGATGTCCATGTTGTCCAGTATCTGCGTCTGCTCCGGACCTCTTGTGGTCACGAGCATGGCCTTCTCTATGAACCGGTCGGCAAGCGTGGACTTGCCGTGGTCGATGTGGGCGATTATGCAGAAGTTCCTCTTGTGGGCGGTATCAACCATTTCTCACCTCAGAATATAAAGTGCCGTCAGGCGTGCCGGGCAAAAAAAGGCGCCGGCATCAGCCAGCGCCTATTATAAACCATTTCCTGTACTTATCTCAATTGTCAAAGGATGTCGGAGTTCTTGGGGCCGATGGCCTCGAATCCCAGAAGCTCCCTGACCTCGTTGTCGTCCAGGGTCTCCCTGGCGACAAGGGCCTGGGCGAGCTGGTCCAGCTGGTCCCTGTGCTCGGTGAGGATCCTCGTGGCATCCTCCATGCACTCGTTCAGGATCTTGTTGATCTGCTCGTCTATCTTCCTGGCCGTCTCCTCGCTGAAGTCCTTGTGCTGGGCAATCTCACGTCCCAGGAACAGGGGCTCGCCCTCGGATCCCAGGCTGATGAAGCCAAGGTCGCTCATGCCCCACTCGGTGACCATGCGCCTTGCGATCTCCGTGGCCTGCTTGATGTCCGCGCTGGGTCCGGTGGAGGTCTGTCCGTTCAGAAGGCGTTCGGCGATGTAGCCGCCCATGGCCATCTTGATGTGGCTCATCAGGGAGCTCCTCTTCATGTAGGACTGGTCGTTCTCCGGAAGTCCCATGGTCACTCCGCCGGCGTTGCCGTGCGGGATGATGGTGACCTTGTACAACGGATCGATGTCCGGCAGGTAGTAGAACAGCAGCGCGTGTCCGCCCTCGTGATAGGCGGTCAGCATCTTGTCCTCGGGTGTCATGACATGGCTCTTCTTTGCCACTCCCAGGACCATCTTGTCCCTGGCCTGCTCGAAATCGGCCATGGTGACCATCTTGCGGCCCTGCCTGGTGGCGAACAGCGCGGCCTCGTTGACGAGGTTCGCAAGGTCCGCACCCGAAGCACCCGGCGTGGCGCGTGCGATCTTCTTGAGGTCGACCTCGGGATCGGTCTTGACGCGCGATGCGTGGATCTTGAGGATGTCCTCGCGCTCGTTGATGTCCGGAAGCGTGATGGCGACCTGCCTGTCGAAACGGCCCGGTCTGAGAAGCGCAGGATCCAGGACATCGGCCCTGTTGGTCGCGGCTATGACGATGACGCCGGTGGTGGTGTCGAATCCGTCCATCTCGACGAGGATCTGGTTCAGCGTCTGCTCCCTCTCGTCGTGGCCTCCGCCCAGTCCGCTGCCTCTGGAGCGGCCTACGGCATCGATCTCATCTATGAACAGGATGCAGGGCGAGTGCTTGCGGCCCTGGTCGAAGAGGTCCCTGACCCTGGCGGCACCCATACCGACGAACATCTCGACGAAGTCCGATCCGCTGGTGTGGAAGAACGAGACCCCGGCTTCCCCGGCAACCGCCTTGGCGATGAGGGTCTTTCCTGTTCCCGGAGGACCCACGAGGAGCACGCCCTTGGGTATCTTGGCGCCGATTTCGGAGTATTTCTTCGGGTCCTTGAGGAACTCGACGACCTCCTGGAGCTCGTACTTGGCCTCCTTCTGGCCGGCGACATCGCAAAAGCGTGTCTTGACGTCCTTGTCTGTGTACTGCTTGGCGTGGCTCTTTCCGAACTGCATCATCTGGCCGCCGCCTGCGGTCTGCCTGAGCAGCATGACGGTGAAGCCGATGAAGATCAGCCACGGCAGCAGCTCCAGCACCAAGGCCAGGATGGAGACATCGGCCTCGGAACCCACGATCTCGACGTTGTGGCTCTCGAGCATCTCGAGCAGAGTGTCGTCCCTGTACGGGATGCGGGCCTTGTACTCGTTGCCGTCGTATGTGGTGAAGATGATGATCGAGCTGTTCTTTATGTTGGCGCTGTAGACCTTGTTGTTCTGGACAGCCGACTTGAACGTGGTGTACGGAACCTCGGTCGCGTTGCTGCGCGAAGAGAACAGCGTCAGCGCGAACAGGATCAGAAGGCCGATGAAGATCAGCAGCCCGACGCGGCTCCTGCGTGTCTTGAGCGGACCGCCCTGCCCCATGCCGGGATTGGGTCTCTGGCCGCCGTTTCCGGAACCGCCGTTGCCCTGGTTGCCGCTGCGCGGATTGCCGTTGTCCCTGGGCCTCCAGTAGGAGTCGGGATCGTTCTTCCTCTGCCTGTTGTCGTTATGCTGATTGCCGTTGCCGGAATTGCCGTTGCCCTGGTTCCCGTTGCCTGCGGGGCCCGATTCCAGACCGGCGAAACTGTCGGGCTTCACGTGCTGCATCTCATCGAAAGGGGTCTCCTTCCAGAATGTCCTGGCATCGTTGTCCGACTTCTCTTTGTTTTCGGGAGCGTCCTTGCGGAGCTCCTCGTCTCTCTCGTTGTTGTCCATAAGTTAACCTTTAGAGACAATATATAAAGGAAAACCGTTTCGGGCAAGAGAAGTTCGGAATTTGACGGAAATTCTGTCCCGGCCTCCGAGGCACGATCCGAACACGGCGCAGATGCCTTCCGAGTCCTCAAGAACAGGAATGCGGCACCTCATGACGGCCGGGATCCCCATGTCCTGCAGGAGCCTTCCGACGGTCTTCCGGCCGCCCTTGAGATGGATCTTGTCGCCCTCCCTGGCGAAGCGCAGGAAGGCCTGTCCGCTGAAAAGGGAGCTGTCCATTCTGAGCAGGTGCTGCTCATCCATCCCGTGGTCCTGTGCGGACCGTGCGGCATCGTCGGCGCACCGGAAGACAAGGCCTCCGGGAAGCGCGGCCGTCCGCGGTTCTCCGGGTACGATTCCCAGTCTGAAAGAGCCGTAGGTCCGGTCCTCTTCAGGGTCGGTTATGTAGAGCTTCCCGTGGTACAGGGTGAACAGCCCTCCGCCGGCTCCGACGGTGCTGTCATTTCCATTCTCCTCATAGTCGGCGACAGCGTCCAGAACCCTGGAAACGAGGGTCATGGAAAGCTCCCTGTCAGGGAAGACACTGTCCCAGAGATGGAACAGTATGGACATCCTTTCCGCCGCCTTGCACGGGCCGAATCCGGCAAGGTTGTAAGGAAGGCTTATTCCTTTCTGTGTATTGGATTGGGTTGCATCGCCGTTGAGTCTTGCGGCCTCTTCTCCGAGTCTTACAAGAGCATCCTCTACCCCGCTCCAGACGGCCCGGATCCCGGGCATGAGATTGTTGCGAACGGCGTTCCTGCTGTATCTGGAATCGGCGTTGGTGCTGTCGGTGCTCCAGGACAGGCCAAGGGCAGTGTTGTATTGCTCCAGCTCAGCCCTGGTGAACGCAAGAAGCGGGCGGGCGAGATGTCTGGCATCGTCCTTCTCCCTGATGCCGGCGAGGGTGGTCGACGGGGAGCCGTTTGCGATGCGCATGAGGATGGTCTCGGCCTGGTCCTGCCTGTGGTGGGCGGTGAGTATCCACTGCGCTCCGGCGCGCCTTCTCTCCTGTTCAAGGACACGGTAGCGTAGGATGCGTGCGGCCTCCTCGGTCCCGCCGCCGCGTTGCGTTGCAAGATCACGGACCTCGCCTTCGTCCAGCTCGCGGACGACGAGGTCCACTCCGAGGGTTCCGCAATTGGTTCTGTTGAGACGGATCTCGGATTCCAGCTCCCGGGGGTCCCTGAGCCTGTGGTTGACGTAGACGGCGGTGATGTCCTTCGGGTCCATGGTGTTGCGGCAGAGTGCAAGAAGGGCCAGCGAGTCGCAACCTCCCGAGAACGCGACGATGACCTTCGCGTCCTTTCCGATGAGGGAGGATGTTTTCTCAGAGAAGGCCCTTTCTGTTGAATTCAAGCTGCAGCTCCTCCACCGTCGCGCCGTTGATGTACTTCACGATGGCCATTGCGGCATCGTCGATGGCCTTTTCGATCGCGTCCTTCTTTTCGCCCTCGGGCTCCCTGCCTATGACATGGTCCAGGACATCGGTCTCCTCGGCCGGGCGTCCGATCCCGATGTAGATGCGGATGAAATCGCTTCTTCCGAGGTTCTCGGCGATGCTGTTCAGGCCTTTCTGGCCCGAGGCGCCGCCGCCCTTGCGGATCCTGAGGCCACCGGCGGCCAGGTCCATGTTGTCGCAGACGACCACGAAGTCGTCGCTTCTGTCGAAACTGCCGATGATGTTGCCGCTTGCGTTCATGTACGTGAGCGGCTGGACAAGCAGGGCCTCATGGCCTTTCGCGTCCGTCGGGCGGACCTTGGCCTGCCTGTATAGACGGAAACAGCGTTTTTTCAGTGTCACCCGAAAAAACGCTGCTGCCCTGACCACTGCGTCGAAACCTACGTTGTGACGCGTGTGCTCATACTTTGAACCCGGATTGCCAAGTCCAAGGACCACGATCATACGATCTGGAAATCAGCATGGACAAGTCTGCCATACATGATGTTTTCCTGGAGGGCCTTGAAGATGCACTTGTAGGTCTTTCCGCCGACCTCGACCTCGCACTCCCTGCCGACCGCAAGCTTTCTGAGCTTGAGATCGAAATCATGGGCGTCCAGGACGATGTGGATGTTGCCATCCTTGCCGTACATCTCTGCAGGAAGCTTGCCTGCACGGACGAGTCTTCTTGATCCGGCCGAACCGAAATCCTCTGTTCTGAGTTCTGCTTTGAGTGTGATCATGTTTTTCTCCTACTCTCATTGGCTCCCGGGGTTTCCCATGCGGTACGCCCACCGGCCAATTACCATTGATTTTCCCGCGCATGACGGCGGGCAACGCAATCATAACATACAGGCGCATGTTTTGTCCACAGGTCCGGCCGTCTGGTCCGCCACCGGCTCTCCTTTGCGGGGTCTGTGCGGCCGGTGTCTTTTCTGCTAATATCGTGGCATGAGAAAACGCACGCTTTTCCTTTTCATCCTGGCAGTTGCGGCCATCGCAGTACTGGCGCTGGACAGCACCGGGGTCATCGACCTTGGCTCGTTGTTCTCCGCTTCCGGCAGGGACGGATCCGTCCCCTATACCGAGTTCAACCGCGCCGTCGCCGACGGCAGGGTCTCCGAGGCGGTGATCGAGGCCAAGACCATCACGTTCACCACGTCCGAAGGCACTTTCGTGACGGACAATCCGGCATCCCCCGACCTTGTCGAGAGGCTGCTCTCCGCGGGCGTGGATGTCACCACCAGGACGGGCATCTCCGTCACGGTGGTCCTTGACATACTGTTCGATGTCGTCTTCTTCGGTGCGATCGCGTTCGGGATCCTGAAGCTTGTCGAATACAGCCGCAGGACCTTCGCCGTCGTGCGCCGCACGGGCGTGACGTTCGACGACATCGCGGGCATGGACAACGTGAAGAAGGACATGATGTTCCTTGTGGACGTGCTTAGGAATCCGGCCAGGTACGAGGGCAAGGGCCTGCGCCCGGTCAAGGGGGTCATCCTGGAGGGCACGCCGGGAAACGGCAAGACTCTGTTCGCCCGCGCCCTGGCCCAGGAGGCCGGCGTGAACTTCATAGCAACCAAGGGAGCCGATTTCCAGAGCGCCATGATGAGCATGGGCCCGCGCAAGATCCGCATGCTGTTCAACAAGGGCCGCAGGCACAGGCCGTGCATAATCTTCATCGACGAGTTCGACAGCATCGGCGAACGGCGCAACTACGCCGGAACCGGCATCGACAAGGAGAACAACAGGATAATCACGGCCATGCTCAACGAAATGGACGGATTCTCTGCCGGCAACGGAATCCTTGTCATCGGCGCCACCAACTCGTACGCATCGCTGGACCCGGCGCTGGTCAGGCCCGGACGGTTCGACCTGAAGTACACAATCGGCAATCCCGATGCTCAGACGCGTGAGCAGCTCGTGCGCATCTACACAAGGGACAAGACCCTCGCACCGGATGTGGACGGATCGATGCTCGTTGCCGCATTCGACGGTCTTTCATGCGCCGCGATAGAAACGGTGCTGAACCAGGCCCAGGCCCTGTGCCGCATGTCGGGTTCGGCGGCCATCACATGGGACCACATCGCGGCCGCCGCTCAGAAGACGGGTGCGAAACTGAACGTCAGGGCAAGGAAATGACAGGAAATCGGTTGGAAATCGTCACAGGAGCGGTATCCAAGCGCTCTTTCGTTTGTTTTGTCTTGCGGAACGCATTCGGTTCCACAAGGAGTTCATCATGAAGAGATTCAATTGGATCATGGCTTTACTCGGATGTGCGGTGCTCGTTCTCGTGGCCCTCACCTCATGCAATACCCTTTCCGCCGACACATCGTCGGCCACATCGGTCTCCATCTCCGGAACCGGGACGATCTATCTCAAGGCCGATATCGTGACCTTCAGCATCAACGTCGACGAGACTGCCTCCACCACGGCCCAGGCCCAGCAGGCGGCCAACAAAAAGATGACGGCCATCCTGGACATCCTGCGCAAGTTCAACATCGACGACGACAAGATCTCCACGACAGCCCTGAGCTTCAACTCGGAGTACTACTGGGACAACGGAAAGCAGGTCAAGGTCGGCGAGTCCGTCAGCCAGACGGTCTATGTCACGATGGAGGACATCGATTCCTTCCCCGCACTCTCGGACGAGCTGGGATCCAAGGTCAACGGGATCTCGTTCTACAACGTAAGGTTCGATTCCAGCCAGAAGACGAAGGCTTCCGAGCAGGCCAGGGAGCTGGCGTACAAGAACGCGCTCGAGAAGGCGCAGCTGTATGCCAAGGCGGCAGGGCTCAGGGTCGTCAGACCGGTTTCCATCAGCGAGGGCTACACATCGTTCGCGACGGCCAACTACAAGAGCGCCGATGCTGTCATGATGATGGAGGCGGCTCCTGCGGCGGCCTACGGCACGCAGACCCCCACCGGCCTCCTCTCCGCCAGCATCGATGTCAACGTTGTCTTTGAACTGAAATAACGCAGGGATTGGCCCGAAGCATCTTCAACCGGTATTTACGATTCGGGCCAAGGTCAAGGAGCAAGCGAGTGACAGTACTGTCTGTACGGCGCGAGTGAAGGGACGCAGAGATTGGCCCGAAGCATCTTCAACTTTGCAGGCCGTGGTGGAATCGAACCACCATAACCGGAGCCAAAACCCGGTGCCCTGACCATTGGGCTAACGGCCTGTGAAGCTTATGAAATACTATTTCAAGATTGTTCCATAGTCAACAAGTCAGAAAGAAACCGCAATCGCCTTCAGGCCATGCCCGAGGGCGATTTCCTTTCTGGAGGTGAGAAGCACATGACAGCTGCCGCTTCCTGTCAGGAGAAGGCGCTCCCCATCCAGTACATCGACATCGGGAACGGTGTTCACCAGATCGAAATCGTTGCGGAAAGTCCATTGCGACACAGGCTTCCTGTACACTCCCTCCAGCTCCTTCCCGCTCTCAAGCCCGGGAATCACGGGCCTTTTGTCCAGTGCCGCATAAGCGGCTCCCGTGGAGACCTTCTCCCCTTCCGGGACGATGATGAAACCCCGGAGGTCCCTGGGACCGATGCCCTGCACGACCTCTCCCAGGCCTGATACCAGCGCCGCCCTGCACTCCGAGATGAAGAACGGGACATCGCACCCCACCCGGGCTCCGAGAGCCATGAGATCCACCTTGTCCATCGGCGACGGAGCGATGCTGTTCAGATGCAGGAGGAGGGTCGCCGCATCGGAGGATCCGCCGCCGAGTCCCGCCTGGCTGGGGATGTGTTTCTCAACATGCACGCGGAGGGATTTGTCGAAACCCGTGGCATCGTGCCAGAGGGCGGCCGCCTTGTCCAAGGTCGAGCTCCCTTTTGCGCACAGATGGCCGAGGCCCGTGACATCAATCTTGAACGGACCGGGTGCGACCTCCACGGTGATGATGTCGTGCAGGCTGCAGGTCTGGAAGATGGACGAGATCGGGTGGTAGCCGTCCGGCCTCCTGCGTCCGACGGCCAGGTGCCAGTTGACCTTTGCGGGTGCTTTCAGTTCCATAGGCCCAGCTCCTCCATGCGCCGCGTAGTCCTGCCGTTCCAGTCCACGTTGGCCTGCGGGTTGCCGGGACTGGGATGAATGACGGATGCCACGATCCTGGACGGGTCGTCGTTGACGGATGAAAGCTTCTCCTCCGCGTACTTGCCTATTCCGATGAGCGCACGCGGTCCTATCATGGCGATCACATCGCGAAGGTAGCTGTCGCACACGCTCTCAAGAGCCCTGCGCTCGTCGCGTGGCAGATGGTCGGGCGTGAAGTTCTTGGCCGTGGGGCCCGCGTCCAGGAATCCGAGCGGGCAGTAGTTGAACACACTGTGGATGGCGAAGAAAGCTTCCGGATTCGGCCATCTGGAACTCATCAAACCCCAAAGCCGCTTGCCGCTGCCTTCCGATCTGGTGGTCGCCATGCCCAGGACTGGTCTTTTCGGATGCTCATGTTCCGGCTTCCCGACGGGGAGATCCAGATGCATGTAGTCCCTCACGGCGTTGATCTCGCCGAACGGGACGCCTGTCTGCATCATCCCGAACGGGCCGGGATTCATGCCAAGCATGAGTATCGGAGAACCCTGGTGCACATATCTCTCAAGGAAAGTGCGGTGCATGTCCCACGCGTAGTCCAGTGGGTTGTAGATGTAGCCGTCGTATGTGAATGTCAGCGCATCCACCTCGTCCCTGAGACGGAGCGTACGGTCTATCAGTCTTCTGGTGAATTCTTCTCTGCCGGAAACCATGGCTCAATTATCGTCTTTCGGGGCACGGCATGCAAGGTTCATTTTTCTGCCACGTGCTCCGGCAATTGTGGTAGAATTACAGCAGGAGGCACCTTTATGGCAACAAAAGCAACACCTAAAGCGGAACCCAAGGCAGCACCGAAGGCTGCGGCGAAACCGGCGGCAAAACCGGCCAAGGCAGAACCGAAGGCAGCACCGAAAGCGGCTCCTGCGGAAGAGAAGAAGGAAGTCAAGGACGTCCACGAGCTTTCCTGGGTCGAGGGAAAGGGTTGGGCTGTCAAGCGTCAGGGAAGCGACAAGGTGATCAAGTACTTCAAGACGAAAGTCGAGGCAACGGAGTACATTGTCAAGGTCGCCGGGAACCAGGGCACCAGGGTCGTCATCAAGCTGAAGAACGGCAAGTACCAGAAGTTCGACAACGCGATGAGGGCTCTCTCATATGCCAAGACATCCGAAGAACCGGATTGATCCGACGGCATTGTCGGATGTGGAAAGACAGGGCTTGTCTCTGTCTTTCTTTTTTTATAACCTGCGCTTATGAAGTCCATCGAGATACACTGCTGCGCCAAGGAGAAATCCATAATGAGTTTCCCGATGGGCGCCCTGTGCATTAAGACCGAGATCAACCTCAGCGAGGCTCTTCCCCACTCGGACCTGTACGAGCACTACACGTACGAGGACCCGGTCAAGGCAGCGCTGAAGACGGCAGCCAGGCATCCGTCCGCCGTGGGGCTTTCCGTCTATATATGGAATTCGGAATGGTTCGCCGAATTCGCCTCCACATTGAGGAAGAAGGACAGAAGCATCCTGATCTTCGCCGGCGGACCGCACACCACGGCTTATACGTCCGGACTTCCGGAGTGGCTGGATTTCGCCGTCATGGGCGAAGGCGAGGTTTCGACGCTGAATGCGCTTTCCTCGATCGAAGCAGGGAAGAAGCCGGAGAACCTGCAGATCGACGGCATCATCACACGCAACTACGTCTCCCCTGTGAGTTCACGCCTGCCGGAGCTGACAAAGCTCCACTCCCCTTTCCTCACCGGTCAGGCCGATGAGGTGCTGGAGCATTACGACTCGATCCTCTGGGAGCTGACCCGCGGATGCCCGTTCGCATGCGCGTTCTGTTTCGAGTCGCGCGGCAAGCGTACCGTGCGCGATTATCCGCTGGACAGGATAGAGAAGGAGCTGGATTTCCTTGTCAGGAAGGAGATCTGCAACGTATTCGTGCTGGATCCCACATTCAACCTCAACCC
>JBGUMQ010000008.1:0-46181 GCA_045116915.1 Sphaerochaetaceae bacterium
GGCGTGATCATCCCCAGGCAGAACATCAAGACGCTGATCCTGCCGGAGCGCGTGCTGCGCGCGATAGACGAAAGGAAGTTCCACATCTATCCGATTTCCACGATAGACGAGGGAATGGAGATCCTGACGCTGCGCCAGAGCGGAAAGCGCAATGTGAAGGGGAACTTCCCTCCCGACACGATCAACCACACGATAGAGAACCGGCTCAGGAAACTGTACGAGCTTTCAAAGCCCAATTGAGCGCATCAGTGCGGCTCACAGGCTGCTGTAGTAGGCCTCGAGCTTCGGTCTTGCCGCCTCGTAGGCCTGCCTGAGGTGCGGGTCGAACTGGCTGCCCATGCCGTCGAGCATTATGGAATCGGCCTGATCGAACGACATGCTGTCCTTGTACACGCGCTTGCTCACCAGGGCATCGTAGACATCGGCCACCGCCATGATGCGGGCCTCGGGAGGGATCTCCTCGCCTTCGAGGCCTTCGGGATAGCCTTTGCCGTCCCATCTCTCGTGATGGTAGTGCGCCACGTTCACCGCCAGGTCCAGAAAGGCGTCGTCGGCCGTATCCTTCAGTATCTCATGGACGATGCGCGCCCCTTCGGCGGCATGGGTCTTCATCTTCTCGTATTCCTCCGGCGTGAAGCGTCCGGGCTTGCGGAGTATGGCATCGTCGACGGCGATCTTTCCAAGGTCGTGCATAGGGGCGGCCTTTATGAGCATCCTGCAGAAGTCGTCGGTCAGGCTGTAGCCCGCGGGCACCAGGTCCTTCTCCCTCATGGTGCCCACCAGCATGCGCACGACATCGCTTGTCCTGCGGATGTGTCCTCCGGTGGAGTTGTCGCGGCTTTCGACCATGACTGCCATGCTCAGGATCTGGTTGTCGCTCATCCTCACGATGTCCGCGGTCTTCTGCGCCACCTGTTCCTGCAGGTCCCGGTTGTAGCCGTCCAGCAGCTTTATGTACTTGCGGTCCAGGGTATCGTCCGTGATCACTATGCTGTATCCGCTCACGCGGCGTGTGATCCGGAGTGCGCCGACCGTGAACAGGTAGATCCTGTCATCCTTCTCCATGAAGTGGCCGTTGCCCTCCCTGTCGGAAGGATTCTCCCTGAAGTGTTCAAGCCAGGGAAGCAGAAGCTTCTCCACCTCGCGGCTGCGCCTTATGCCCAGGTCAACGGCAAGGGCGTTGAGTTCTGGCATTATCCGCCTGGCGGCCTCGTTGCTTCCCAGATAATTGTAACGGGCGTCAAACGTTATGAATCCCGTCTCTCCCGACTCCGCCATGGCGTTCATCACGGTGTTCTCGACATCGTAGACGTTCAGGCGTCTGGCTATGAGCAGATACACCAGCTGTGCGAACGTATACGACAGGGGCAGCAGGTCTATTCCCGGGAACCACGACCTGCCGCCGAAATAGGCGACGATCGACACGATTTCGGGGAGGATCATCAGCACCAGTATCCTTCTGCCGATCTGGTTGTTCCTGATGATGGTGTACACGATGGCTCCGATGCTGACCAGGAAATAGAGGATGACCAGAACCTTCACGGCGGTGTGCATGGGCCCGTATTCCTTCAACAGTGTGCCGGCTCCGTTGATGATTGTGAACTGCGCGCTCCGGTAGAAGAGGACCCCGTTGCCTATGGTCAGGACGAATGCGTAGGCGACAAGGCACAACACCAGGAAAAGGAGCCTTATCCACCTGTTCAGCCGGATCCTGCACAGGCTGAATATCGCGAGCATTATCATCAGCTGCAGGAAGGGCCCGCCAAGGTATGTGAGTTTGGTGGCAAGGAGCGCCGCTTCCGACGACTGTGTCCGGGAAAGGAGGAAATGCGCCAGGTTGACCACCGGTATAAGGAGGAAGATCAGGGTCACATGGACATCGTCACGCCTGCGCCACAACAGCATGTACAACGCCGTCATGAGAATCGAGGCCACAAGCATCGCCGCATAATAGTAGATAGCGCTCACGGTTGCATCCTATCACACGTTCAGTAAACAAAAAAGCCCGGAGTGCGACATCTCGCGGCTCCGGGCTCCACAGCCAGTTGCTTCTTACCTTGGAAGGCCATCAGCTGTTGCTGAAGCGGTTGTCCCAGTCCGATTCCTTCTTGCGTCTCTCGTATTCCTCGGCGCTTTCGGCCTTGGCCTTGGCCTCCTCCCTGACGAAATCCTCGGGCTCGGGGTTGTAGTAGTATGTCTTGCCGCTCCTGCTGCCGTCTCTCTTCCCGTCGTGGTAGCCTCTGTCGTAGTCGTCTTCCTGGTAGGGGTTCATAGGAAGGACAAGTCCCAGGATGAAGTAGATGATCAGACACGGTGCGATGGCCGTGAAGATGGCGATCAGCACGACGATGAACCTGATCGTATCGACGGGATAGTCCCGCCACTCCGCGATTCCGCTGCAAACTCCCATGATCTTTCCGTTCCTGGATCTGTAAAGTCTTCTTGTAGCCATTTTGTTTTCCCCTTGTATTGTCTCGGCCTCAGCCGTTCATGTTCTTCTTGAGCTTCTCGAGCTCGTTTTCGATCTCTTCCTGTTCCTCCAGGTCCTTGAACCTGGTCTCCGCATCCTTGTCGTACTGGTCCGGATTCCTGCGTCCGCTCATCTTGTCGATGTGCTCCTCCATCCGGCTGAAGCGGTCGACGGGATCGACGTCCCTGTTCTGCCTGCTCCAGTTGTACGTGTAGGTGTAGCCGCCCTGGCTGCGCTTCTGCTCGGCCTCCTTGGCCGCCTGCTCGCGCATGGTCTTGTACTTGGCCTTCGCCCCGGAGAGCTTCTCCTCCAGCTTGGCGATGTCGTCCTTGTACTTCTTCACCAGCTGCTCGTAGCGCTCATCCTCGAGTCTGAGCTTCTCCAGCTCCTCTGCAAGCCGCTTCTTCTCCAGAAGGGCCTCGCGGGCCAGGTCGTCGCGGCCCTTGGAGATCGCCAGCTCGGCTCTCTTCTGCCAGCGGTCCACAAGCCCCTCGAGCTCCGCGATCTTCCGCTTTGCAGTGTTTTCAGCTCCGATTGCGGCCGCGCAGTTCGTCTTGATCTCGACGATGGTGTCCTCCATCTCGTTGATCATCAGCTTGATCATCTTCTCCGGATCCTCCGCGTGGTCCAGGAGGGAGTTGATGTTCGAATTGATTATGTCCATGAACCTAGAAAAAACTCCCATAGTCCGATCTCCTTGGTCTTCATCATTATGTCCGCCGTCCGGCGGCCACACAAGGGTAATAGCAAGGAGCGTGCCAAGTCCGCCTTCCTGCGGTTATTTGTCTTTATATGGCATCTGTTCCGCCCCTGCCATGCCGGATACTGGCAAAATTTACCAAATTATGGTATATTTGACCACATGAGCAGCTACAAGGACAGTTACATAGGTGAATCAGAGGTCTTCCTGGACTTCCAGCAGCGCATAGCCGATGCCGCGGCGGTGGACAGGAGCGTTCTGGTCATAGGGGAACGCGGAAGCGGAAAGGAGATGGCGGCAAGCCGTCTGCACTATCTGTCCAAACGCTGGCAGAAGAACCTGGTGACCGTCAACTGCGCCGCCCTGGCACCCACACTCATAGAAAGCGAGCTGTTCGGTTACGAGCAGGGAGCGTTCACCGGGGCGAACAAGACAAGGAAGGGACGCTTCGAGGAAGCCCAGGGAGGAACGCTGTTCCTGGATGAGATCGGCAACATCCCCATCCAGGTCCAGGAGAAGATCCTCAGGGTCGTCGAATACGGGACCTACGAGCGTGTGGGATCGTCGGTGACACATGAGGCCGATGTAAGGATAATAGGTGCGACGAACGCGGACCTCAAGCAGATGTGCGTGGAGGGGAAATTCAAGGAAGACCTTCTGGACAGGCTGAGTTTCGAGGTCGTCTTCATCCCGCCGCTCAGGGAACGCGGCGACGACATACTGCTTCTGGCCAACTATTTCGCCCAGAGGATGGCCATGGAATGCAACCAGGACATCCCGGTCTTCACGGAGGAGGTGCAGCGGATGCTCATGTCGTACAGCTGGCCCGGAAACGTCCGCGAGCTGAAGAACACGATAGAGCGCGCCGTCTACAGAAGCAAAGGGGACATCATCTCGTCCATAGTGCTCGATCCCTTCCGGAATCCCTTCACCACAGGCACAAACGATGTCCCCAAAGCGTTGGAAATTGAAAAAACTGAAGTTGTTAATACTGTTCAGGCCATCTCAGACAAGGCAGAAAAGAAGGAGTTTTCTTTTGACAGCCTTCCTCTGGACAGCCTTGACAAGACCAAGGATGCTCTTGAGGCAAGCTTTGTACAGCGTGCCCTTCAGCAGGCACAGGGCAATCAGCGTGAGGCCGCAAAGCTCATGAAGATCACCTACGACCAGTTCAGGGGCCTGTACCGCAAGCATAAGGTCAACCCTTGACTGTCTTCTCGGGAAGCTCCGCCACAGGTGCCGCGTTCAGCTTTGCCTTGAGCTCCTGAAGCTCCTTGTCCACGCTGTCGTTGGCCTCCATCTCGGAGAATCTGGCCTCGTTCTCATAGCTTTTGGCTGCCACCGCGGCCTGGGCCTCCAGGCGCTCGACCTTCTCCTCCATCTCGTTGAACCTTCTGATCGCATCGCCGCAGTCGGTGGAGTTGATCTGTTTCTCGATCTTGATCTTCTCCTTGGCATGCTGGGCCCTTGCGACCAGTGTCCTCTCCTTGCCCTTGATCTCCTCGAGCTTCTCGACGAGTTTGACGATCTGGGCTTCCTGGCTTGCGCTGATGTTCCTGAGCTCGGCGATCTCGGTCTCGAGCGATGAGACCTTGGATTCGGCCTTCTGCTTCTCCGAAATGGCCTCGCGTGCCAGGTCGTCCTTGGCGTTCTTCACCGCAAGCTGTGCCCTGACCTCCCAGCGGCTTACGGCTTCCTTACCGGATTTGAGATCGGCTTCACGCGACTTGATATCCGTCAGCGTCTTGGCCGCCGAGTCCTTGGCCTTGGCAAGGCTCTCCTCCATCTCGACGATGGTGTAGCGGATCATCTTGGAGGGATCCTCCATCTTGTCGAGAGCATGGTTCACATTTGAACTGAAAATGTCGTGGATTCTTTTGAATGCGTTCATAGCACGTCTCCTTATTCGCTTTGAAATCGTCCGTCGCCGGACACTCTCCAAATAGCAAAACCCGTGCCAAGTCAGCACAATTCCATTCAAATCAAAGAGTTGCAGAACATGTTTGAAAACGTGTCGGATCCCCGCCCATCCATGTGGCGAAATTTACCATATCGGAAACCGAAGGGTTGTCAGAACCAGCGCTGGAGGAGGATTCCGGCGGCGACGGAGACGTTGAGGGAGCCTTTGGTGCCCGCGGTGCGGATGGTTATCCTGTCCGTGCAGCATTCCAGCAGGGCCGGGCTTATCCCGAACTCCTCGTTCCCCAGTATCGCGACACCGCCCGAGGGGAAATCGAATGTGTTGATGTCCTTGCCTCCCAGCTCGAGGGCAAGTACGGGAAGGCCGCATGACGAAAGGAACGCCACAGCCTCTTCCTCCGACATGTATTCCCATTCCACGGTATCCGTGCAGCCTCTGGATGTCCTTCTTGCATGGGGATGGTCCGGATTCGCCGTCTCCTCCAGCAATATGATCTTCCTGACACCGAAACTGTCGGCACTGCGGAAGACGGCTCCTACATTGTAAGGACTCCTGAGACGGTCCAGGACCAGGATCTTGTCCTGCACCACACGTTTGGAGACATCCAGGTTCCCTATGCTGTCCGTCAGGTCCCAGTCGCTGGGTTCGGAGCCCAGCCTTGCGAGGAGGATCCCGGCATAATCCTGAAGGGTCAGCATGGCCTTCCTGGGATCGGAGGCGACAATCTCCCTGGAGACGGGCTCAAGACCGGCCATGGATATGACCATGTCCAGATAATCCCAGTCCGGATTCTTACCCGTCTTCAAGTCATGGGCGTTCTGGGAGAGGATCATGGAGATCTTCCTGAAACGAGTCTTCTCCTTCAGGGAAAGAAGTTTCCGCTCAGTCAGCATCTTCTTCCGCCTCTTCCTTCTTCCCTGCCGGAGGAAGGACCACAAGGGCGAATTCCCCCTTGACCACCTTCAGCTCCGACATCACCTCGGACGGTGTGCCATAGAGGAACTGTTCGAAGGCCTTGGTCATCTCGCGGCCCAGGACCAGGTGGCGGGTGTCGTCCAGATCCCTGAGCTCCCCGAGCGTCTTGAGGATCCGGAACGGGGACTCGTAGATTATGAAGGCCTCCTCGCGGTCCAGGAGCTCACGCAGCCTGGCCTTGCGCCGCCCGCTCTTCGGGGACAGGAAGCCTTCGAATGTGAATGTCTTTCCGGCAAGTCCGCTTGCGGAAATCAGGGTCACGCTGGCGCTGGCACCCGGGATGGGAACGACCGTGTGGCCGGCCTCCCTGACAACGCGGACAAGACGGCTTCCCGGATCGCTGACACCGGGAGTGCCTGCGTCCGAGCAGTATGCTACGGACAGGCCCTGGTCCAGAAGCCCGACGATTCCCTGGCTGGATGCGGCCTCGTTGTGCGCATGGCATGCGATCAGGCGCTTTCCGGTGATCCCCAGGTGGTTCAGCAGGTTCTGCGTGTGGCGTGTGTCCTCGCAGGCGATGACATCCGCATCGCGCAACGTGTTCGTCGCGCGTACGGTAATGTCGTCGAGATTGCCTATGGGTGTGGCTACTATATAGAGATTGCTCACTTATCCAGCTTGAACGTGATCTTCAGCTCGTCCAACTGCTTCTGGTCGACATCGTTCGGGCAGTCGTCCATCGGGGACACCGCGAAACTGTTCTTCGGGAACGCGATGGCCTCGCGGATGGAGTTCTGCTCGCTCATGATCATGACCATGCGGTCGATGCCGGGAGCGATTCCTCCGTGTGGCGGGGGTCCGAACCTGAACGCATTGAGCAGGAAGCCGAACTTCTTCTCCGCCTCCTCATCCGAGAAGTTGCAGATGCGGAAGATCCTCTTCTGGAGCTCGACATCGTGGATCCTGATCGAACCGGATGCGCACTCGTAGCCGTTGACGACCATGTCGTAGAGGTCGCCGCGGACCTCTCCGGGATTCTCCTCCAGTGTGGGGATGAACCTTGCCTGCGGCATGCTGAACATATGGTGTGCAGCCTCCCAGTGGCCCTCATCCTCGTTGTACTCGAAAAGCGGGAAGTCGACGATCCAGCAGAACTCGAAGCCCGGCCTGATGAGACCGAGGTCCTTTCCGAGCTTGGACCTGATGGCGCCGGCCGATGCGCAGCACTTCTTCCAGGACTCCTGCGCGACCATGAAGATCACATCGCCTTCCTTCGCGCCGAGGAACGAGCAGAGCTCGGCCTCAAGACCGGTGAAGTACTTGGCGGCGCTTCCGGAAAGGGCGTTGCCGGCTCCGACCTTGAGGAACGGAACGAACCTGGCGCCGTAGACCTTGGCGGCCTCACCGACCTCGTCCAGATATTTCCTGGTGAAGTCGAATCCCTCAGTCTTGGGAGCGACGATGGCCTTCACGCTGCCCTTCGCCGCAAGAATCTCCTTGTATGCGTCGAACGAGGACTTCGCGACGATGTCGGCGATATTCTTGATCTCACATTCGAAGCGGAGGTCCGGCTTGTCGCAGCCGTAGGTGTTCATGGCGTCGAAGTAGTCGATCCTCCTGAAGTGTGCGGGAAGCTCGTAGTTCATGACCCTCCTGAACACGTAGCCGAACAGGTTCTCCATGAGGCCCAGTACGTCGTCGCGCTTGACGAAGCTCATCTCCAGGTCCAGCTGCGTGAACTCGAGCTGCCTGTCTCCCCTGGAGTCCTCGTCCCTGTAGCAGCGGGCGATCTGGAAGTACTTGTCGAAACCGCTGACCATGAGCAGCTGCTTGTAGAGCTGCGGGCTCTGGGGAAGGGCATAGAACTTGCCCGGATATTTCCTGGACGGAACAAGGAAGTCCCTGGCGCCCTCAGGTGTGGACCTGATGAGCGTGGGGGTCTCGATCTCATAGAAACCCTCGTCGCAGAGGAAGTCCCTGATGGCCTTGATGAACTCGTGTCTCAGGCGGATGCGCTCCTGCATGCCGCTGCTCCTGAGGTCCAGGAACCTGTACTTGAGACGCAGGTCCTCGTTGACCACCTGGTCGCCGTCGATCATGAACGGGAGCGTGGCGCAGCGCGAGAGGATCTCGATCTTCTGTGCCTTGACCTCTATCTCTCCGGTGGCCATGTCGGCGTTGACCATGTTCTGCGGGCGAAGCCTGACCAGACCCGTTACGGCGATGCAGTACTCCATCCTGAGTTCCGAAGCCGCCTTCTGGAGCTCAGGGCTCGCATCATCATCGACAACAACCTGGGTGATCCCGTATCTGTCCCTGAGGTTGATGAAGTGAAGTGCTCCGTGGTTCCTGTCACGGTGTACCCATCCGTTCAAGACGACCGTCTTGCCGGCATCGGCGGCTCTGAGCTGTCCGCATGTAACTGTACGCTGATCAAAATTCATATTCCGTACCTCGATAGTCTTTCAGTGAACTAAATATTACCACTACGGTAATACTGGAACAAGTCCCCGCCGGAAGATACAATGGGGCCATGACCACGATATCCAATCTCCACACCCACAGCAGGTACTGCGACGGCAGGAACACAATAGACGAGATGATTCAGGCCGCCATCGGCGCGGGCTTCATCTCCATAGGATTCTCGGGCCATTGCCACACCGGCTTTCCCGACGACGACTGCCAGATCACCGACGTGGACGGCTACTTCGACGAGCTGGAGAGGGAGAAGCGCAAATACGCCGGGACCATCACCGTCTTCAAGGGTCTGGAGCTGGAATCCCGTGTCAGCGGAATGGGAAGACCGGTCATAGATCCGCGTTGCGACTACACCATAGGATCGGACCATCTCTTCTGGACAAAGGAAGGCCCGTACTCTGTGGACTACACCCCGGAAGAATGGAACAGTGCCCTGAAAATCACAGGTTCCATCGAAAAACTCATGGAATGTTACTATGAGGAGCTCGTTTCATTCGCGGAGGAAGTCCCGTTCGACATCATCGGGCACGTAGACCTGTACACGAAATTCAACGAAGGCGGCAGGCTTTTCGACGAGAACACCCCCAGATACAGGGACCTTGCGCTACACTACATAGACCGTCTGGCCAGGACCGGGAAGATCTTCGAGGTCAACACCGGAGCCATCGGAAAGGGCTACCGGGACACGCCCTATCCTTCCCCGTTCATCCTCAGGAGGCTGCATGAGCTCAAGGCCCCCGTCATCATCTCTTCCGACTCCCACAGCGTCGGGACGATATGCTGCCATTTCGACGAGGCCGAAAAGCTGCTGCGCGACATCGGGTTCACCGAACAGATGAGGCTCACTGAGGACGGATTCGTCAGCGTACCGCTCTGACATCCCGCACGCGGACAGTCCCGCACGCGAACCCTCTTTTCTCTTTACCTCATATCATGTCCACTGCTACAATTGTGTCATGAGCACCAGAAGAACAAGGATCAGGGCATTCGATACTTTCGGGAAAGCGCTTGGCCTGCTTGAAACGCAGGACAGCGTACTCTACACGTGGCCGAGGAACAGGATCGCGCTCTCACATGCGCTTGCCGACCATATCAGGGACCTGCTGTCGGAGTCCGGCGGCAACCTTTCGGTCGACCTGTGTCCCGTGTTCTCCAGATCCGCCAAGGCCCTGAACCCCGACATCCTGGTGCATGACCGCACGCCGGGCCATCAGGTGCTTGCCGTCATATGCAGGAACGAATACCTGACGGAAAGCGAGCAGGACGAGCTCATCAGGTTCAGACGTGAGAGCAGATGCGAGCTGGTGCTGGCCCTCTCCTTCATGACGCAGAAGAACTACATGCTCATCTACGTGGCCAACGAGGACAGGATCCAGTACTACCATTTCGACCGCAACTCGCTCACGATGGAGCCCGTCAGGATGAGGAACCTGGGCGATGTCCCGGAAAGCGACGGCCAGCTCACGCTGGACAGGATACTGAAAAAACACTAGAGGCTGTCATGGCGAACAAATACCAGTTGGAGACGATCCCCGTCTGGGACGGGATAAGAAGCGGCAGCGAATGCTTCATCTGCGACCTGATGAAGCAGGCGGAAAACGACAACCTGGAGTTCTTCCTGGGCTCCTCCGTCATGAACCCGGAGACCCGCGTGAGGGTCAATGCAACGGGGTTCTGCACGGAACACACGGCGATGCTGGTGGAATCGGGACATCCGAACTCCATGGCCGTCATGTGGGAGACACATCTGGAAAGGACCAGGGACGAGCTCAAAAAGGTGTTCAGGGAGCTCGAGTCACCCCGCAACCTGAAGAAGACCATAGCCGGCCTCAACGGCATCCTGGGTCAGCGCGAGCACGGTTGCCTGATCTGCCAGCGCATGAGGGACCGTCTGGACCGCTACTGTTTCACCATCCCCTACCTCTGGGGCCAGGATCCCGAGTTCCGCAAGGCGTTCGAACAGAGCAAGGGCTTCTGCCTGCACCACATGTCGCACATCCTGCGCATGTCCATGGATGCCCTTGATTCCAAGCAGCAGAAGGAATTCGCGCAGAGCATGGCCGCCCTGCAGCAGCGAAACCTGCAGAAGAACGCGGACGATCTGGTGTACATGATCGAGCACTACAAGAGCGAGAACCGGGACAAGCCCTGGAACGGGTGCGAGGACGCGCAGGTGCGTGCCGTCTACAGGGAGATCGGCAAGGGTCGCTGCCGGGTCTGAATCAGGGCTCAGTGCCTCTCATCGGAATTGGAATAGGTCTCGCAGAACCTCCCCGCGAACGACGGGGCCTCCCCTCCTGCGTACAGGTGGTCGACGGATCCGTATGACAGGACCCTGAATGAGGCAATGCCCCGAACCCTTTCCTCCGTGGCTATCGTGGTCACGCCCGTCGGAGCGGGGGAAAAGCCCTGGAGCATCACAAGAGGCGCCACTCCGAGAAGATGCGAGACGAAGACCGCCTGCACTCCCAGATGGCAGAAAAGCACGATGGTGTCGTTGTTTGGAGCCACCGCCCTGTATAGGGAGCCGTCCCTGACATAACCGTGCCGTGCCATAAGGGCATCGAAGCCCGATACCACATAGCGGTACTCGTCCACCACATTCGTTCCGCGGAGCTCGGGGGCTTCGGTCCACTTGTCCTTGTCGAAGAGGATCCCACGCCCGACAAGGTCCTGCGGGCGCCAGTCCCAGAAGATGCTTTCCTGTCCGGGACGATCGGGTTTCTCGCACCGACCCTGGAATTCCCGGAGCCAGTCCAGGACCTCGGCTTCCCTGCCCATCCTCTCCAGCGTGTACGATGCCGTGCGCCTGGCCCTTCCGAGCGGAGAGCAGTAGAACACCTTGACATCCAGTTTGCACAGCATATCCGCCAGAAGGGAGGCCTCGCGGTCTCCCTTCTCCGTCAGTGAGTCGTGCTCGTAATCGGGCTCGCCATGTCTGACAATCAACAGTTTCAAAACTCGACCTCCGTTGCATCCGCAGGTGCAGATGTGACAGACACCATTATACATTCGATTCCGCGACAGGAAAAAAGAAAAACCGGGAACATGCATTCCCGGTTTTTTCGTGTCTTGGAACGTGGCTCAGCGTCTTGCAAGAGCCTCGGCCTTGGCCGCGATGTCCTCGGCGAAAAGGCCGAACACCTTCATCAGGTAGTCGAGCTTTCCGACCTCGCCGAACTTCTCGCCGATGCAGACGAAATCCATCTTCACGGGACAGGTCTTCGCCAGATGTGCGGCGACCGCCTCTCCGAGTCCGCCGGCATAGCGGGAGTTCTCGCAGACCAGGACACGGCCTGTCTCCCTTGCCACCTTCTCAAGCAGGTCTGTGTCCAGCGGTTTGACCGTGTGGATGTCCACCAACGTGGCCTTTATGCCCTTCTGCGCGAGCAGTCCGACAGCTTTCTCGGCCTCGTTCACGATGACCTCGTCAGAGGCCACGATTGCAATGTCCTTGCCGTCAGCCAGGATGTTGCCCTTGCCGAGCTTCACCTGACCCGGTGCATAGCGGTGCGTGCCGCCCTTGCGGCGCATCCTGGTATATGAGGACCTTCCGGACTCGAAGGCCTGCACCGTGAGGTCGTAGGCGCTCTGGGTGTCGGACGGATCGAGGATGATCAGATCCGGGATGAGCCTCATCAATCCGACATCCTCGAACGGCATGTGCGTGCCGCCGTTGGTCTGTGCGGTGACGCCGGGATCGGTTCCGATCAGGTGCACGCGCTGTCCCGCATAGTTCACGGAGAGGAAGAACTGGTCGTATGTGCGTCTCGATGCGAAGCATCCGAACGAATGGGCGTACGGGACGAATCCCATGGATGAAAGACCTGCGGCCACACCGACCATGTTGGCCTCGGCGATTCCGCAGTTGAAGAACCTTGTCGGGAATTCCTTGGCGAACACCGGGCTGTTGAGGCAGCTGGCCAGGTCGGAATCCAGGACGACGACCTCCGGGTGCTCCTTGGCAAGGTCGATGATTGCAGCCATGAGGGCATCTCTCATGTCTTTGATGTCAGATGTGTCTCTCATTTTGCACCTCCGTTCAGGACGCTGATGGCGTATTCCTCGTTCTCATGGCTTATGGGCATGCTGTGGTTCGCCTTGACTCCCTCGCCGGGGGCGTAGCCCTTGCTCTTGACGGTATCCATGATGATCATGCTGGGGCGGCACTTGACGGCCTTGGCGTTCTCGATCGCCTCTGACAACTGGTCGAAGTCATGGCCGTTTATCCTCTGGACATGCCAGCCGAAACCGAGCCAGCGGGTATCCAGGTTGTCCATGTTGATGATCTCGGACGTGAAACCGTCGAGCTGCTTGCGGTTGAAATCCGTGAAGACGATCAGGTTGCCGAGCTTCTGGGACGATGCGAACTCCGCAGCCTCCCAGATCTGGCCTTCCTGGCTCTCGCCGTCGCCGATGATCGCATATGTGTACGAGGTCTCTCCCTTGAGCTTCTGTCCCAGGGCGATTCCGACAGCGGCGCTGATGCCCTGTCCGAGCGATCCTGTGGTGAAATCCACGCCGGGGGTCTTGCGCATGTCGCAGTGGCTGGGGAGGTTCGTTCCGCCCACGTTGAGCGTCATGAGCCAGTCCTTGGGGAAATAGCCCTTGTCGGCCAGAACCGCATAGACGGCAGGACCTGCGTGGCCTTTGGAGCACACGAACCTGTCGCGTCCCTCCATCCTGGGGTTGGAGGGGTCGATATTCATTTCGTGATAATAGAGATACGTGAGTACCTCGACAATGGACATGGATCCTCCGATATGTCCGTTGCCGAGATGGGCGATCTCGCGGATTGTTGAAATCCTGATGTCCTTGGCTTTCGCGGCCAGGGACTCGATGATCTGTTTGTCGAGCATTGGTGTTCCTCGCTTTTCTTTGATTGCTTCATAATATCACCCGCATCAATTGTACTGCAACAGACAAAACAATATAATCAAGGCGCTGGACTCAGCGACAAGTATGATTCAGGAGTGATTACATGAGACAGAGCAGACTGTTTTCAAAGACCCTCAGGGAAGCCCCCAACGGAGCCGACTGCAAGGGATACGAGTACCTTCTCAGGGCCGGTTACATAGACCAGCTGGCAGCCGGGATATTCTCCCTCCTTCCCCTCGGATTCAGGTCCATCCGCAAGATATCCGCCATCGTCAGGGAAGAGATGGATGCCCTCGGGGCACAGGAGCTCCTCATGCCGGTCGTGAACCCGGGCGACCTCTGGAAGGAAACGGGACGCTTCTACAGCATCGACAGGGAGATGAGCCGCTTCAAGGACCGCAACGACAGGGACATGGTCCTTGCCATGACGCACGAGGAGTGCGCCACGGATCTCGGAAGGAACATCATCGACTCATACAAGAGACTCCCGCTTCTCGTGTACCAGCTCCAGACCAAATGGCGCGACGACCCCAGGCCCAGGGCCGGCCTGATCCGCGTGCGTGAGTTCACGATGAAGGACAGCTACAGCTTCGACAAGGACCAGGAAGGCCTGGAGAAGGTCTACAAGGCCCATTACGATGCCTACTTCCGCATCTTCAGACGCTGCGGACTGCCTGTCATCGCGGTAGGATCGGACAGCGGCATGATGGGCGGCAAGGTCGCCCACGAGTACATGTACCTTTCCCCGATCGGAGAGGATACGATCATCACATGCCCGCACTGCGGCTACACCGCCAACCGCCAGGTCGCAAGATTCCGCAAGGAATACTTCGCCGAGGATCCGAAGGCCAGGGAAATGGTCGCCACCCCGGGAACCAAGACCATCGAGGAGCTGTGCTCGCTTCTGGACATTCCGGCGCGCAAGACGGCCAAGGCCCTGTTCATGATGGGTACGTTCATCAACGACCAGAACGGGGAGGAAGAGGAAAGGCTCGTCGTGGGACTGGTGCGCGGAGACATGGACATCGAGGAGAACAAGCTCCAGAACGCCGCCAAGGCCAATAGCCTGAGACCTGCACATGATGAGGAAATCCTGGCCGCCGGAATGGTTCCGGGATACGGTTCTCCCATCGGATGCAAGGCCGGCACGATCGTGATCGTCGACGACTCGGTCGTGAAATCCAACAACCTCGTCGCCGGTGCGAACAAGGAAGGCTTCCACTTCCTGAACACGAACTTCGGAACCGACTACAACGGAACTGTCGCCGACATCGCCAGCGCGGCCGACGGATACATCTGTCCCGAATGCGGAAAGCCGCTTTCGGCATCCAAGGGCGTCGAGGTCGGGAACATCTTCCAGCTCGGCACAAGATACTCCGAGGCCATGGGCTGCTACTACCAGGACGAGAACGGACAGCGCAAGCCCGTCATCATGGGAAGCTACGGAATCGGAATCGGAAGGCTCCTTGCCTGCCTGTGCGAGGAATACAACGATGACAACGGACTCAAGCTTCCGATCGCCGTGGCTCCGTACCAGGTGCACTTCATCAGTCTGATCAAGGACGAGGAAGTCTCCGAGAAGATCTACAGCGAGCTCGAGGCCGCCGGCATAGAGGTCCTCTACGACGACCGCAAGGAATCGGCGGGCGTCAAGTTCGCGGATGCCGACCTGATCGGAATCCCCGTGAGGATCACGCTGGGCAACAGGAGCTTCAAGGAAGGAAAGTGCGAGGTCAAGGTCAGGGGCAAGGACGACGAGGTCCTGAGCCTGGACCTGGACAACATCGCCGATGAGGTGAAGACCCTCATTGCAAAGCTCGGTCAGAGGGTATGATCAGCGGGCTTTGATGAAATAAAGGGGCTGCCGGTGAGAACCTGCAGCCCCGTTTCTTTATAAGAGCACATCCGTCAGACCCAGTCGGAGAATCCGTACTCCTTCCTGATGTCGGCGCACTGCTTCTTGATCGTGTCGTAGATCAGCGCCAGCTTGTCGTCGTGGTGTATGAAGGCGCTCTTCATGGCGTTCACGCTGATCCTTTCCAGGTCCTTGATCGTCAGGCCGAAATTCTCGACCGCGATCTGCATCTCCCTGGAGAGGTTCGTGTTGCTCATGAGCCTGTTGTCGGTGCACAGCAATACCCTGAAGTGGTTCCTGAAGAAGATTATGAACGGGTGTGTGCCGAAGGACTTGGCGGCTCCGGTTCCGATGTTGCTGGAAAGGCACATCTCCAGCGGGATCCTCTTGTCCTGGACGAAATGGGCCAGTTCGCCCATCTTCTCAATGCGCATGCCGTCAAGGCTCATGTCATCGACCAGTCTGGTGCCGTGTCCGATCCTGTGGGCCCCGCAGACCTGGATGGCCTGCCAGATGGAATCCAGTCCGAACGCCTCGCCGGCGTGGATCGTGACGTTGAAGTTCTTGTTGTGGACATACTGGAACGCCTCCAGGTGGTCCTTGGGAGGATTGCCTTTCTCGTCTCCGGCAAGGTCGAATCCCACGACACCCCTGTCCCTGAACGCAACGGCCAGCTTGGCCACCTCGAGGCTGATGTTCGGGCTCTGGCTCCTCATGGCGCACAGTATGAGTCCGTACTGCACCCCGGTCTCCTTCCGGCCCTGCTCAAGGCCGGCCAGCACCGCCGTCACGACCCTGTCCATGGAAAGGCCGCGCTCGGTATGCAGGATGGGTGCGAACCTCACCTCTCCGTAGACGATGTTCTCCGCCTTCCAGTCCAGCATCATCTCGTAGGCGACCCTGGTCAGGGCCTCCTCCGTCTGCATGACGCCCGTCGTCACGGAGAATGTCTGGAGATAGAGGGTAAGGCTCTTGAGCTTGCATCCCTGCTCGAACCACGCGGCAAGCTCCACCGGATCCTTTGAGGGGATGGAAACATCGTATTTCTTCGCCAGTTCTATGACAGTCGACGGTCTGAGACCGCCGTCCAGATGGTCATGGAGTTCGACCTTGGGGATTTTCCTGATTATGTCGTATGGGATCATATGCACCTCCGGCGTCCAGTTGATATAAATCATAACCCAACACATTCAAATAGTGAAGAACAAATACCGTGTGAAAATGGGCCCCGAATATGCGGGACCTCTTTACTCATTTCTGTTTTTCTGAAATAATGAGGTAAAATATTTCACTTTGCAAAAAGGATTAAACGGGATTAACATGACAAATAAGCAAAAAATCCTCAATAAGAAACTTCTCACTGCCGCCGTCTCGGCGACAAAGGCCACGGACATCCACACGCTCGTCAGGCAGGGTGCCGACGTCAACTGCACCAACGAATGGGGAATGACCCCGCTGATGCTTGCCGCACAGTACAACATCCATGTCGTTGTCCTGAAGGCCCTGCTGAAGGAAGGCGCCGACCTGTTCGCCGTCGAGCCCAAGTACAGGTCCAACGCCCTGCACCTTGCGGCCAACACCTGCTCCAACCCCAAGATCATCGAGGCCCTTGTGGAAGCCGGTGCCGACATCAACGCCAGGAACTACCTCGGAGAGACCCCGCTGATCATGGCCGTCCTCTCGAACGACAACACCAGGATCTTCTCGCAGCTTCTCGCAAGCGGCGCCGACGTCTCCATCTGCGACTGGCAGGGACACAACGTCATGGAGTACGCACGCAGGGAGAAGAGACCCTACATCATCACCATCCTCAAGCAGCTTGGACTGTAAGAAGAAGGCCTATGACGAAAAAACCGGGAATGCATGTTCCCGGTTTTTCTTTTTCCCGCAGAGGGTGTATCTCAGAGATTGTCGCGCCAGACCTTGATCGGATTCAGGCGGAAGCGGATCCAGACATAGAGCCATGCGATGAAAATGCAGGACAGGTGAATCAGATGCGCCACTCCGTTGGAGACCCCGAAGACCTGTGAGAAGACCTCGATGGCGATGTAGATCATGACCGCATACGGCATCTTCACAGGGAAAATGAAGAACAGCAGCAGCCTGGAGTTCGGGAACAGCACGGCGCAGAGGAAAAGCATGGCGTAGATCGATCCGGATGCGCCCATCACGGCCACGTTCCCTATTCCCAGGAGCAGGTAGAACAGGTAGCTCACCACTCCGCCGAGTATGCCGCAGAGGAAGTAGAACAGCAGGAACTCCCTGGTCCCCAGATACCGCTCCAGCGTACGGCCGAACATCAGGAGCGCGAACATGTTGAAGAACAGGTGCAGGAAGCTGCCGTGGACGAACATGTATGAGACGAACTGCCAGACCCATCCGTAGGTGTTCACGAAGCCCGGTATCAGGCTCAGCCAGTACTTGAGAGAAAGGCCGCGGAACGAGATCCCCGTGTAGTTGGTCGCGATGAACACGAAAACATTGATTATCACCAGATAGACCGATGCGTTCGTGTATGTGTACCTGAATTTCCTGTTCAGAAAAGAATCCTTCATCATATGGTTAAAATATTGAACTCTTCCGCCGGCGGCAAGTACCTTCATAATTCTCCACATGTTGTGCTACAATGCATGACATGGCGACCAGCAGAAGAGATACGGCGGATTCCTACACGCAGAGGGCGCATCGCGAGGGCTACCCCGCCCGCAGCGTCTACAAACTGGAGGAAATACAGCAGGCCAACAACATAATCAAACCCGGGGACACCGTCCTGGACGTGGGCGCCGCGCCGGGCAGCTGGACCCTCTACACCCACAGGATGCTCCTGAAGGGAAAGGGCCGGATCATCAGCGTGGACCTCAATCCGCTAAGTCTGAATCCGGTCCCGCCGACGGTCACCGCCTACGTTGGCGATGCCTTCTCACGCGAGATCCGTGAAAAACTCACGTCACATGGCCCATATGACGCCATCATAAGCGATGCGGCACCGATGACCACCGGCAACAGGACGGTCGATACCACACGCTCCGAATGGCTGGCCGAACAGGTCGTCTTCCTTGCGAAGGAACAGCTCAGGCAGCACGGGAACCTGGTGATCAAGATCTTCCAGGGCGGCGGCCAACAGCAACTTCTGATCGAGATGCGCAAGATGTTCAGGAAAGCGAAGACCCTGAAGCCGAAGGCCTGCAGGGTCGACAGTTTCGAGACATATTTGATCGGTCTGGATAAAATCTGAGTTTACACCAGCAGAGAATGAAGCTTGCGGGCGAACTCCGCGGGATTCTTCGGCATGACACCCTCCGAAAGCAACGCCTGGTCCAGAAGGACGCTTGCGGCATCGGAGACGAAGGCATCGTCCTTCGAATCCATGATGCGCTTGACGAACGCGTCGTCGGGATTGACCTCGAGTATCGGCGCGCTGCCCTGGTAGTCGCTCTGGCCCATGGCCTTCAGGAGCTGCTGCATCTGCACGGACGGGTCGTCCTCATCGGTCACGACGACAGCGGAGACATCGGTCAGCCTTGTCGATACGATGACTTCCTTGACCTTGTCGCCGAGGGCTTTCTTCAGCTTCTTGGAGATGGCGTCCCCTTCCTTCTTGGCCTTCTTCTTCTCGTCCTCCGTCATGAAATCATCCATGGCGCCGCTCTTGTTGACGGCCTTGAGCGGGACATCCTTGTACTTGCCGACGGACGAGATGACCAGGTCGTCGATGTCGTCGGTCATGATCAGGACCTCCATGCCCTTCTCCCTGAACGACGAGAGCAGCGGCGAGTTCTTGAGGGCGTTCTCATCCGGTCCGGTGATGTAGTAGATGCTCTTCTGGTCGGCGGTCATCCTCTCCTTGTAGTCCTTCAGGGATGTGTAGCCTTCCACGGCCGAGCTCTTGAAGCGCACCAGGTCCAGCAGCTCGTCGCGGTTGGCGTAGTCCTGGTAGAGGCCTTCCTTCAGCGGGCGGTTGTACTGCTCGATGAACTTCGTGTAAAGCTCGGGATTCTGCTCGGCGATCTTCTTGAACTCGCCCAAAAGCTTCTTCACGGATGCGTTGCGGATGTTCATCATGATCTTGTTCTGCTGGAGGATCTCACGTGAGACGTTCAGCGGAAGGTCCTCGCTGTCGATCACGCCGCGGACGAAACGCAGGTATGTGGGCAGCAGCTCCTTCTCGTCGTCGGTGATGTACACGCGCTTGACATAGAGCTTGACGCCCGGCTTGTAGTCGGCATGATACATGTCGAACGGGGCCTTGGCGGGGATGAAGAACAGCGTGGTGTACTCCGTGGCGCCCTCCGCCTTCGTGTGCAGGTGGAACAGCGGGTTCTCCGAGTCGTAGCAGGTGTTCTTGTAGAACTCGTTGTAGTCCTCTTCCTTCAGCTCGCTTTTGTTCCTGGTCCACAGGGCGGCGGCGCTGTTGATCTTCTCGACCTTGTGCTCGGTGCCCGTCACATTGTACTTGTCGTCGTATGTGTTCTGGTCGTAGGAGAGGTAGATCGGATATGCGATGTGGTCGCTGTACTGCTTGATGAGGTTCTCTATCTGCCATCTGTTGGCATATTCCTTGCCCTCATCGTTCATATGGAGCACGATTGTGGTTCCGCAGCCCTGGCGCTCGGCTTCCTCGATGGTGTACTTCTCCTTGCCGTCGCTGACCCATTTCCAGGCCTGGTCCGAACCGTAGGCCCTCGATGTGACCTCGACCTTGTCGGCCACCATGAAGGCCGAATAGAAGCCAACACCGAACTGTCCGATCAGGTTGCTGTCCTTCTTCTGCTCCTCGGTGAGGTCCTGCAGGAAGTGCTTGGTCCCCGAACGTGCGATGGTTCCGAGATTGTCGTTGAGCTCGTCGTGGCTCATTCCGATGCCGTTGTCCTCTATGGTGAGCGTGCGCTTGTCGCCTTCGGTGAAGCTCAGGTCTATCCTCAGCTCGCCGTCGGGTGTCTTGCCGTCGACAAGCGTCCTGTATTTCAGTTTGTCCAGGGCATCGGATGCGTTGGACACAAGCTCGCGCAGGAAGATCTCCTTATGTGAATAAAGCGAATGGATGATCAGCTGCAGAAGTTCGGAGACTTCCGTCTTGAATTGTTTTCTTTCCATGTGTTCTCCTCCGGAATCGCAACTAATTTAATGAAACGCCGCGCAATCGGCAACAGGAGGATTGTATGGATGATTCAGAGCCAGCTTCTCATGCTCTCGAGCATGGATGTGAGGTAGACCCATTTGTCCAGGGCGATCTCCGCCGCGGCCATGATGTTGGCCTTCTCGCCCAGGCCGGAGCGGACGATCGCCATTCCGGGGCAGAGCTTCTGAAGCTCGCGAAGGCAGTAGTCCGTGATCGTGGCGCCCTCGCCGCTTATGACGACCTTCTCTGAACCGGTTATCTGCACTGTCATGGCGATCGCATCGGCCATGCAGCGGAGGGTCTCCTTGTCGACCTTTCCCCAGAGGTCCTTCAGATGCGTGTCGTTGTTGCCGGAAATGGCCCATGCGGAGACATTGGCCTCAAGGCAGCCTATCTGTCCGCATCCGCAGAGCCCCGTCCTTGCGACCTTCAGGTGTGCGAAACCGTTCGATCCGCCGTAGACCCTGTTCCCGCAGACAAGCGCCATGTTGACCGAATCGCCCCACTCCACGTAGATCACCGGTTCATCGGACTCGAGGATGTCGGAACCGTACGAGGCGAAACGTTCGGCATCGACCAGGGCATATGTGCTGTTGCGTGCGACCGCCTGCATCTTCAGGACCTGCTCGAAGGCCTCGGCGACCGGGATGTCGTTCCACGGGAGGTACGGGCAGCGGACCACGGTCCTGCCGTCGGCGGACACCTTGCCTCCGACCGATATCCCCGCTCCGATTATCCTGTCCTTGTCGGCCAGCCTGCTGACACGGATGCAGCTCTTGATGATGTCGACGCAGAACTCCTCCACCTTCTTGCCTTCGGTGTCGGTGGGGATGCGCTCCAGGTGCATGGGTTCGGACAGCATGTTGCACAGCGCCACGGTGGAGAACCTGCTTCCGATGTCCACGCTGAGCACATAGCGGGAATCGGGAACGATGGACAGGCACGTGGGCCTTCTGCCGTTGGCGCTCTCCATCTTGCCGGTCTCCTCCACGAGCCCGCGGGCAATCAGGTCGTCGACTATCTCTCCGGTGGAGACCTTGTTCAGTTCCAGTACCCTGGCAATCTCCGCCTTGGAAAGGTCGCTGCGCGTCCTGAGACAACTCAGCACGCGTGCGGTGTTGATGGTCCTTGCCGACCTGGGCTGTGAAAGTTTCATGTCAGACATATTCCCAATGATATCCTAACGGTGTTTTTTTTCAAGTTGCCTTTTCTCCCGGAACCCGGGCAGGGATGCCTTCCCTATGTCCGTGACGGGCCTGACCCACCTGCCGCTGTGCAGATGCAGGACCATGATGACGAACCTTACGACCTCATCGCAGTAGACCAGCGGGAAGAGTATGAAGATGGAGACACGGAGCCTGAGACCGGCGACGCATACGACGGGTATGACCATGGCGTACATGAAGACCAGCTCCAGCACGGTGCCCGTGACGGCATCGCCGGATGCCCTGAAGGTATCGTTCATACACCAGTTCCCCATACGGAGGACAGCAACCAGCGAATACACCATTATGAGGTAGCCTGCGATCTCGAACGATTGCCCGGAAAGGCTCATCACACGCAGAAATGCCGGCTTCAGAAGGTTTATGGGCAATGCCGCAAGTGCGATCGTGAAGACGCACAGGGGTATGATCCGCCTTGCCTTCTGGTATGCGGACTCAAGCTCGCCCGCCCCGACGTCCTTGCCCACAAGGACCGACGACGCGCTGGAGAAACCGCTGAAGAACGATATGACAAGACCCTCCAGCGTCCTGAAGACGGCAAGGGCGGCTATGGTCTGCTCGCTCTGCCGGCCCAGGACCATGTTGATGGTCATGTTGCCGATTCCCAGGAAGACCTCGTTTATGATCATGGGGTAGCACCTTGAGAAGAACTCCCTCACCTTGGGGCCCGCCCACCTGAAGTGGTCGCGGATCCTGAAGATGTAGCGGTATCGTGTCAGCAGACATGCAGAGAGGATGAAGACCGCGTTGACGGCCGAGGCACAGACCGTTGCCATTGCAGCACCCCGCACGCCGAGTGCGGGACAACCGAGGTTTCCGTATATGAAGACCCAGTTGAGGAAGATGTTGGAAGCAACGCTGGTCAGTGCGGCGAACATGGGAATCCTTACCCTTTCCGTTGCTCTCAGCAGCGTTGCGGCTGCGACAGAGAACAGCTGCAGGGGATAGGCGAATCCGACGATCTTCAGGTAGGAGATTCCGACCTCCTGGATGGCGGTCTTGTCTGTGTAAAGCCGCATGATGAAGCCCGGGGCGAAAATGGCGGAGCAGCCGAACAGGACGGACACGCTCATGATGCAGGTGAGAATCAGGCCGTAGCTGCGGCAGATGCCCTCGTCGTCCTGGGCACCCCAGTACTGGGATATGAAAAGCGTTCCGCCTCCGACAAAACCCCAGTAGGCCGCGAGCATGAGTGTGGAGAACTGGGCGCACAGCCCTACGGCTCCGACGGTGGTCTCCCCCAGGCGCGCTATCATCATCGTGTCCACCATGGACCCGGTCGTGGACATGAGGTTCTGGAGCGCCACGGGGACGGCGATGACCGCGACCCTCACGATGAAGGCCTTCCAGTCGAACCGTCTGCGGATGTCGGGGATGCTGTTCTCCATAGCCGGTATTATGCTGGAATACGGGGGTCCTGTAAACAATCGCGGGCGCCCCGCGGCCGGGACTGAAATATTTGGCGGAAGTTTGTCCGCAAGACCCCGTTAGGGTGTATATTTGAAGTGTGCGCACATGCACACACCAACACGCCATCAGGGAGGTTCCCAATGAAAAGATGCAGCATCGTCATCCACAGTGTCAGTGGAAACTGCTTCATAATCGGTTCCTACCTCAAGGAAGCACTTGAGAAGAGAAATGTCGACGTCAGATTCTACAGGGTCGAGGACCCCGACCTCCATATCTGGGCCAACAGGGAGGAGACGGCGAACGACTACTACGAGGACATCATCGAGCTCCCCGTGGTCACACCCGAGAAGCTTCTCAAGAGCGACATGATCATATTCGGTTGCCCCACCCGCTTCGGCAACATGTCGGCGGAGATGAAGGTCTTCATAGACAGCACCGTGGCCATGTGCGAGGACCACGCCCTGGAGGACAAGTTCTTCGCATGCTTCACGTCCTGCAAGTACTCGCTCTGCGAGGGTTCCAGGGCGCTGGACTCCATGATCTTCTGGGCCCAGGGCAACGGCATGATCCACATCCCGTTCGGCATCCACAAGGAGATGCCCACCTGCCATCAGCCGGTTCAGGGGATCGCGCATTTGGAAGGCGACGAGAGTCTTGTCAGACCCTCCAGCCAGCTCGGAGAGGAGATCGACGTCTACGCCGGGAACCTCGCATCCTACATCCAGGAATAACAGCGCCGGACAAACAGCGCCGGACCTCAAAAAAAAACTTGTCCCCCACGCCATGTGCATTTAGAATGGAAAGATCATGACGTGGGGGAAGTTATGAGAAGGGCATTCAATCTATTTCTTATAGGAGCACTGTGTATGCTTGTCGCAGGATGTGCCACCGGCAACGTGGAGAACAACGATCGGACCGAAACGGTTGAAAGACAGGAGGGCTGCAATCTCCTGACATTCTATTGGAAGGGAAACGCGGACCTTGAGACCAGCGACGTCTGGATCTGGTGGGACGGAAAGGACGGAAGCGGCTATCCGCTGGTTCCGTGCGAGTACGGCGGCAAATGCACCGTAAATGTCCCGGATTACATAAAAGAGGTCGGTTTCATAGTCAGGACCGACTGTTCAGACCCTTGTCAGAACTTCTGGGGCAATGCCCAGAAGGACTGGGCGGAGGACCGTACCGCCGTCATCACAGGTGAGAACACGGAAATCTACCTCATCACCGGCAACGGCGCCCAGTACAGGAGCGACGACGGAGGAACCACCCTGCAGCAGATCAGATTCTTCAACCTGGCCGGGATCATCACGCCCACGAGGATCCGGTATTTCATCGCACCCGGAAGCACTCAGACCGTTGGTTCGGTCAGGGTCTTCGACGGTGACAGGGAGATCGCCGTGACCGGCATCTCCGACATGTGGCTCAACGGCACCAGCGGGGTGATCGAGCTTGCCGAGGAGCTGGACATCTCCAGGGAGTACAGGGTCTGCATCGACGGATACGGCGAAAGGACCGCCATCCCGACCGAGATATTCGATTCGGAGTCGTTCATAGAGAACTACACGTACGACGGGGACGACCTGGGCGCCACCATCATGACAGAGGACGGCAGGACCGTCACGCAGTTCAAGGTCTGGGCTCCGACCGCCAGTTCCGTCGTGCTGAACCTCTACCGTGCCGGAGACGGCGGGGAGGCCTTCGAGAGCCTGCCCATGGAGAGGCAGGACAAGGGCGTCTGGTGCCTGACATATCCCTGCGGCCACGGAACGTACTACACCTACAGCGCCACGACCGCGGCGGGCACACAGGAAGCTGTGGACCCGTACGCCAGGGCAGCCGGAGTCAACGGGAACCGCGGCATGGTCATAGACCTGGACAGCACCGACCCGCAGGGTTTCGACAGCGACACCTACGTGGAACTCAAGTCCTATCAGGATGCTGTGATCTGGGAGATCCACGTCAGGGATTTCTCAAACATGATCGCCGACTCGCAGTACAGGGGAAGGTATCTGGCGTTCACCGAGACAGGCCTGAAGAACTCCAGCGGGATCCCCGTCGGAACCGACTACCTGAAGGAGCTGGGCATCAGCCATGTCCACCTGCAGCCCGTCTACGATTACGCGACGGTCGACGAGTCCAGGCTGGATGAACCGCAGTTCAACTGGGGCTACGATCCCAAGAACTTCAACATCCCCGAGGGAAGCTACAGCACGGACCCCTATCACGGGGAGGTCAGGGTCAACGAGTTCAAGCAGATGGTCCAGGCGCTCCACGACGCGGGCCTCGGAGTTGTCATGGATGTCGTGTACAACCACACCTACGACATCAACTCCAACCTGAACAAGATCGTTCCGTATTACTATTACCGCTACACAACATCCGGCACACCTTCCAACGGAAGCGGATGCGGCAACGAGACGGCATCCGAGCGCATCATGTTCCGCAAGTACATGGTCGACAGCGTCAGGTACTGGATGACCGAGTACCACGTGGACGGATTCAGGTTCGACCTCATGGCCATCCACGACATCGAGACGATGGCCCAGATCGAAAAGGCCGTGCATGAAATCAACCCCAACGCGATAATCTACGGCGAGGGATGGTCCGGCGGATCGGTCGCGATCCCCTCCTCCGACCAGGCCACGCAGTCCAACATAAGCAGGATAAGCGCCTCGGAAGGAGCCGCCGGAAGCATAGCCGTGTTCAACGACTCGATCCGCGACGGTCTGAAGGGAAGCGTGTTCAGCCTCATCACAAGGGGCTACATCAACGGATCGGCTTCCAACGAGACGGCGAACAAGGTCGCCTTCGGCCTCAGGGGCGGAGTGAAGACCAACGGCACATCGTGGAGCGTGAAGAACGGCATGGTGGTCAACTACATGTCGGCCCACGACAACTACACGCTGTGGGACAAGCTGGAGGCTTCGAACGCCGGCGCAAGCCGCGACGAGCTCCTGGCCATGCAGCGCCTGGGAGCCGCAATCATGATGGTCTCCCGCGGCACCCCGTTCATGCTCGCCGGAGAGGAGATGCTCAGGACCAAGCACGGCGACGGCAACAGCTACATGTCGTCCGACGCCATCAACAACATCGACTGGGAGGCTCTGACACCGGAAAGCGACGAGTGGGCCATGGTCGGGTACTACCGCGACCTGATCGCCGTGAGGAAGACGCTGGGATTCCTGGACGACTGCGACGTGTCGTGCAGGATCATGGACGGCTATGCCCTCGAGGTGACATACAGAGTCCACGGGAACGTCAAGGCCATCTCGATCGTCAATCCGCAGGACACCCCTGTCGGCTACGGACTCCCCTCCGGAGAATGGATCGTGGCGATCGGAACCGACGGAATCCCTGTCGCGGAACCGGATGCGCGACAGACGGTCTCCGGGAGCATCCAGGTATCGGGTAAATCGGTTTACACTGTTTACAGATGACCATTCGGGGGTTACTATATCATATACGGATGACGGATCCGCCTGAAAGGGCGGATCCGTCATCACCGATAGAGAAGCGTTTTTTGGAGGTATCATGAAAAAACTCAGCATCATCGCAATGGCGGTCCTGCTTGTCGCGGCTCTTCTGGTGAGCTGCGCAACCGGTTCCGCATCAAAGGCAGGGGGCGTCACGGTCTCCTGGTATGACGGAACGAAGCTCCTGAGGGAAGAGACGGTTCCCGCAGGTTCGAAGCTCCAGTCCTGGGCACCCGAGAAGGCGGATGCCACATTCATGGCATGGTATGCGGAAGCATCCAAGACCATCCTGTTCGATTTCGACACACCCGTCACCGAGGACACGGACCTGTTCGCAGGCTTCAAGGGTGCATTCGTCGAGGATACCACGACATGGTGTCTGATCGGATCCGGTGCCGGAACCCTCAAGGGAAGCAACTGGAACGAAAGCCCCGAGGTCGAGGAGAACTTCAAGCTCAAGAGAACAGCCGACGCCAACGCCAACATCTTCTGCATCGAGGATGTGGTCCTTTATGAAGGCGACCAGTTCCAGGTCCGCGTCATGGGCACATGGACAGGCCAGCACGGCGTAGGTTACCTCGGCGGCTACACGGAACTCGAGCAGGCAGACGGAGACATCGTCGGTGAGGTCCTCGTCGATGGAGAGCGCTGGTTCTTCGCAAACGGCGGATTCGGCGAGTCACCCAAGGGATGGAACGTCAACGTCGCAAAGAGCGGTGTCTACGACATCTTCCTCGAGACAAACCCCGGTTCGAACGACTACGACCTGATGTGGCTCGTCAGGAAGGACGATGCCGTCGAGATCGAGATCACCAACGACATGTATGTCGTCGGAACGGTCTTCGACTGGGCCGCCACCGAAGAGGGACAGATGCAGACCGATGCCATCCGCGAGGACTTCGCCCTCACGATCAACGTGACAGAGGACGACTACGCCGACTGGACCGAGGGAAATGCAATCTACGGAACCAAGTGCGCTGCGGTCAAGGTCCTGAACGATGTCAACGGCGCATGGTACGGCGTCTCCGAGCAGGATCCGAACGCAACAAGCTGGACCCTCACGCAGGCAGGACAGGACAACCTCCTGCTCACAGCCGGCCAGTACAACGTCACATACAACGCGGTCAAGGACGAGGCTGTCGTATCGCTCTCCGAGAGGGGTATCTTCCTTGCCGGAGTCATCGACGGCGCCGACCACTGGGACTGCACCGCCATCGAGCATCAGTTCGAGCATGTCGCTCCCAACACATACGTCGTATACTACACGTTCACACCCGCCGATACGGCAACCTGGATCGAGGATTCCGGCCACAAGGGCGCCATCAAGGCCACATTCGGCTACAGCGGTTGCGGCGCGGACCTCTGGTTCGGACGCGAGGGCGACGGTGAGAACCTCATGATCGACGAGTACGGACTCTACGAGATCACGCTTCACATCACGGCGGACAACGAGGGCTACATCACTGCCGAGAAGCTCGAGGGCTACTTCCTTGTCGGAACACTCGGAGACGGAGACACCTGGAGGGCCGAGAGCAAGTACAGGTTCCCCAATCCCGACGATATCGTCGTGACGGTCACATGGCACGCTCCGGATCCGGCATCATGGCTCGGAAGCGACGTTGCGGCCATCAAGATCATCTATGTCGATGCCGACGGAAATGTCACATGGTACGGAGACAAGGACGGAAACAACGTCATGATCCACAAGCTCGGAACATACGAGATCAGGCTCACCGACGGCGTGGTCACGGCCACTCTGTAATCACCGAACGCAAAGGGGAATGCCGCACTGTCGGCACTCCCCTTTTCCGATTCACACGAAAGGAAGTTCGAAATGAAGAAAACAATCGCCATATTGGCCCTTCTGGCTCTTGCCTGCTGCTTTGTCTTCGCAGGCGGAGATGAAGAGAAGTCCTCCGCTCCGGCGGCATCCGGAGAGAGGATCACGCTCACGGTCTGGGCATCCCAGGAAGACCAGGCCATGATCAAGGAGATGTGCGCGGCATATGCTGCGGCGAACCCCGACAAGAACTACAAGTTCCTCTACGGAGTCCAGTCCGAGTCCGATGCGGCCGACAAGGTCCTGAACGACCCGGAGTCCGGTCCGGATGTATTCGCTTTCGCAAGCGACCAGATCAACAAGCTCATCCAGGCCGGTGCCCTGGCCAGGATCGGAGGAGCCATCCTGGAGGACATCAAGGCAACCAACAGCGCCGAGAGCATCGACGCGGCCACGGTCACGATCGGCGGCGAGGAAAGGACATATGCCTTCCCGATGACCGGCGACAACACCTACTTCCTGTACTACGACAGCTCCAAGCTCTCGGCAGACGACGTCAAGAGCCTTGACAGGATGCTCGAGGTCGCGGCGGCAAGCGGCAAGCAGATCGCTTTCAAGCTCTACGACGACGGATGGTACCTTTCGTCCTTCTTCTTCGCGGATCCCGACCTCTACTACAAGGTCACCTATTCCGATGACCTCACCGAGTCCGCGGTGTCCATCAACTACGACAGCGCCAAGGGTCTGGATGTCATGAAGGCTCTCCGGAGCTACTTCGCCAACCCCGCCCTCTCGGCCAACGTCGACGACTCCAAGATCATCGCCGGAATCCAGAGCGGAACGATCATCGCCGCCGTTTCCGGAACATGGAACAAGACCGCCATCCGGGACGTCTGGGGCGACAACATGGCCGTAGCGGTCATGCCCACGGCCACCATCGGCGGAAAGCAGGTCCAGCTGAACGGATTCTTCGGCTACAAGCTCATCGGCGTCAACGGATACTCGCAGAACAAGAGCGAGGCCCTGAAGCTGGCCCAGTGGCTCACGAACGAGCAGAACCAGCTGAAGCGTTTCCAGGTCAGGGGTTTCGGTCCCACCAACAACGTCGTGAAGGAAAGCAAGGAAGTGAAGAACGACAGCGTCATCAGCGTCGTCCTGAAGCAGTCCGGATACTTCCGCACACAGAAGGGAGTCCCCGGAGCATACTGGACACCGATGGCCAGCCTTACGAAGCAGTTCGTCGATGTCGATCCCATGTCCCTCACGGATGCGGATCTCCAGGCACTGCTCGATTCACTGTGCTCACAGGTCAGGAAATGACAATCTGACAACCGGCAGGTCCAAAGCCTGCCGGTTTGTTTTATCTGTCCACGGATAAGCTTATGGAAAAGAACAACTACTTTCTGATGAACCCCTTCCAGAAGTTCTTCCACAAGGCACGGCTGGCCATATGCGGTTTCCCGTCGGCCCTCGTGAGGTTCTTCGTGATGGTCTTCAGGGGAATCGGACGATTCTTCAAGGGCATCTTCAATGGAACAAGGGACTATTTCAAGGGTTTCGTAAAAGGAAATGCATTGACCAAGGGCTCCTACGCCATCATGGGTCTGGGGCACATGGGGCGCGGGCAGGCGGCCAAGGGCTTCATATACCTGGCGATAGAGATCATGTTCGTACTCTACATGGTCTTCTTCGGAGCCCCGTACCTGGGCAAGTTCTTCTACGGATTCTTCAACGGAGGAACGGTCGGAATCACCGAGACGGCCGACTTCTGGAACGATGACCTGGGGATCTACGAGAAGGTCGTCGGAGACAACAGCTTCAAGATCATATTGTACGGGATCCTGACAATCTTCATGATCTTCTTCTTCCTCGCGATCTACCTCAGGAGCCTGAAGGAAAGCAGGGAACTCGAGGTCCTGATCAAGGACGGCAGGAAAGCCGTCGCATTCCGCAAGGAAGCCGAGGCCCTCCTCAACGAGAAGTTCCACATCCCCCTCCTGTCGCTTCCCATGCTCGGACTGTTCGTATTCACCGTCGTGCCGCTGGTGACGATGATCATCATCGCCTTCACCAACTACGACGCGTCCAAGGAAGTCCCGCAGCATCTGTTCAGCTGGGTCGGACTGGAGAACTTCCGCGAGATTTTCGGTGGCAACGGAGCCCTCAACGGAACGTTCCTCCGCGTACTGGGATGGACGCTGATCTGGGCGTTCTTCGCGACGTTCACCAACTACTTCGGCGGCATGGTCGTGGCCCTTCTGATCAACAAGAAGGGAATCAGGTTCAAGAAGCTCTTCAGGACCATCTTCGTCATGACGATCGCGGTCCCGCAGTTCGTCTCGCTGATGATCGTCTCCAAGATGCTCACCGCAGGCGACAGCATGGAGATGAGCGGCATCCTGACACAGCTGCTGTACAAGATCTTCGGTTTCCAGCTCAAGTTCGGCATCAACATCACGCATACAAGGATCGCCATCATCCTCGTGAACATGTGGATAGGAATCCCCTATTCCATGCTGATCTGCTCGGGAATCCTGATGAACATCCCGGCGGACCTCTACGAAAGCGCCAGGATCGACGGTGCAGGTCCCGTGAAGACGTTCATGAAGATCACACTGCCCTACATGCTGTTCGTGACCGGACCCTACCTGATCACGACGTTCATAGGGAACATCAACAACTTCAACGTCATATTCCTCCTTTCCGGAGGCGGACCGGGTGACCTGCTCAAGTACTCCGACGGAGCCAAGGGTACGGACCTGCTCATCACATGGCTGTACAAACTGTCGCTGGGCATCGACCGCAACTACAAGCTGGCGTCCGTCATCGGCATCCTGGTGTTCATCATCTCCGCGACGTTCTCGCTTCTGGTGTACAACAAATCCTCTGCAGTCAAGAAGGAGGACCAGTTCCAGTGAATTACAACGACGAATACAAACCCAAAAGAAGAAGGGACCAGTTCAGGAACTACCAGACCGGCGTCATCACCGGCAGCATGAAGGTCCGCAACCGGATATCCAACGGTGTCACGTACATCGTCCTGATCGTCCTGAACATAATCGCCCTCACCCCGCTCGTGTACCTCGTGGGACAGTCGTTCCGCGCCGAGGCCGGAGCCTGGAGCAGCACGTTCTTCCCCAAGACATGGACGCTGGCCAACTACAAGAGGCTCTTCACGCAGACACCGTTCCTCCGCTGGTACGGCAACACGTTCCTGGTGGCAGTCATATCGTGCGCCATCACCACCGCGTTCGTGCTTGCGGTGAGCTATGCGTTCAGCAGGATCCGCTTCAAGATGAGAAGGCCCATGATGAACGTCATGCTGGTGCTGGGGATGTTCCCGGGCTTCATGTCCATGACGGCAGTGTACTTCCTGCTGAAGATACTGCTTCCGAACAACTTCCAGTCGCTTGCCAGCCTGATAATCGTCTACAGCTCGGGAGCCGCCCTGTCATACTACGTGGCCAAGGGCTTCTTCGACACCGTTCCCAGATCGCTTGACGAGGCCGCCTTCATAGACGGAGCCACAAGGGCGCAGATCTTCTGGAAGATCACCATCCCGCTCAGCAAGCCCATCGTCATCTACACAATCCTGATATCGTTCATAGCCCCGTGGTGCGACTTCATCTTCGTGTCGTTCATCATGTCCGGCGTACCCGATGTGAGGATGTACACGGTGTCCCTGGGAATGTACAAGTGGCTTGAGCGCGAGCAGATCCAGCAGTACTTCACGACCTTCTGCGCGGCGGCGACACTGGTGGCCATACCCATCACGATCCTGTTCATCTGGCTGCAGAAGTACTATGTGGAAGGCATCACAGGCGGAGCTGTGAAAGGATGATTATGAAAAGACATCGTATATTGATCGCGGCGGCCCTGCTGGCCGCCTGCATGCTGGCCGTCTCATGCGCATCGACGCGTTCTTCCGGTTCCGCGAAAGCCGTGGAGCCGTTGGACGACGCATACCGGAACTACTACGAGATATTCGTATGGTCGTTCTATGACACGGACAACGACGGAATCGGAGACCTCAACGGAGTTTCGCAGAAGCTCGGCTACATAAAGGACCTGGGCTTCAACGGGATCTGGCTCATGCCCATAACCGTCGGCACAAGCTACCACATGTACGATGTCGAGGACTACTGCGACGTCGATCCCCGCTACGGGACCATCTCCGACATGAAGGATCTTGTGGAGAAGGCCCATGCCATGGGGATCGACATCATCATCGACCTGGTGGTGAACCACACCTCCAGCAACCACCCCTGGTTCAGAAGCGCATGCGACTATCTGGTCTCCCATGGGGAGCCGGGAGGCGAATACGGGGAATACTACAACTTCTCGCAGACACAGAAACAGGGCTACCAGCGTGTCCCTGGTTCCGCCTGGTATTACGAGTGCCAGTTCACGGGAACCATGCCGGACCTCAACCTCGATAGCCCCAAAGTCAGGGAAGAGATAGAAAACATCATCAGATTCTGGCTTCAGGACATCGGAGTCGACGGCTTCAGGCTGGATGCCGTCACAAGCTTCTACACCAACAGCACGCAGAAGAGCATCGACTTCCTCTCCTTCCTTGACCGGACTGCCAAGGCTGTCAGAAGCGACTGCTACATCGTCGGTGAAGCCTGGCTTACAAACAACAAGGCCGTGCGGGAGTACTACTCAAGCGGCATAGACAGCTTCTTCTGCTTCCCGCTGGCCACCGGCACCGGAAAGGTCGCCGACACGCTTAAGGACATCAGGAGCAACCCCGGCGAGTACTTCGGGAACCTCATGACAGAGCTCGAGGAAGTCTACGACACCGGCATCCTTGCGCCGTTCTTGAGCAACCACGACACGGCTCGCATTGCATCGTTCACAGGCCGCAGCCAGACGGACAAGATCAAGATGTCCCAGGGCCTGCTCTCGCTGATGAGCGGAAGTCTGTTCGTCTACTACGGGGAGGAGATCGGCATGATCAGCACCTCCGACGGATCGGACCCGTACAAGCGCATAGCCATGAAGTGGAGCGACAGGAGCGTCTACGAGGGCTGGACCTACACGAGCCCGCAGGGAATCGCGGTTACGGCAGCCAACTACCATTATCCTTCGGTGGAGGCACAGCTGGCCGACCCGTCCAGCATACTGAACTACTACAAAGCGTCGCTCGAGCTCAGGAACGCCAATCCCGAGATCGCCCGCGGAGAACTGGAGATCCTGGACGAGTACTACGGGCAGTCGAAATACGTATGTGTCATGAGGCGTACGTGGGAGGGCAGCTCGGTGACCATAGCCGTGAACCTGGACCGTGAATGGGACCATGACATAAAGCTCGACGGGGACTACTCCCTCACCGGAACGCTGTGCGTATCGGACGCCGACGCGGTCTCCCTGAAGGCCGGAACGCTCCACCTTCCCGCGTATTCAATTGCAATACTCAAGTGACTGTCAATCCGGCCATACAAAGGACGAATTCAGGTGGGTCTCGCCGTTGTCTATGAGGATGTCCTCGCCGGTGCATGACCTGTTGACCACCGTGAGGAAATAGCACCACTGCGCGATCTCATCAGGCTCCGCCCACTTCCTGAGCGGAGTCAGGTCCATTATCCGCTTCCAGAGCACCGGATCGTCCATGACCGGTCTGTTCAGCTCCGTCCTCACCCCGCCGGGCGATATGCTGTTGCATGTGGCGCCGTACGGGGCAAGCCGGATTGCCACGTTGCGCGTGTAGCTCAGCAGTCCGCCCTTGGAGGCGCTGTAGAACGGGAATTCGGCTCCGGTGTGCGCCGATGCCGACGCGACGGTCAGCACGCTCCTGATGGCCTTCCGGAACGCATACTTCTCCGTGACGTTGATGGTTCCCTTGAGATTGACATCGATGTCGTCGGCCGAATCCTGCACCCCCGCGCAGTTTATCAGGACCTGGACACCGTCGATCTCCGGAAGGGACGCCTTGTCGGAGATGTCGGCGATGTGATGGGTGTAGTTCCCATGTACGACCGAAGCCTCCCTGCAGTCGATTCCGACCACATCGTGGCCGTTCCCAAGGAACAGGAGCGCGGTCGCCTTCCCTATCCCACGGGATGAACCTGTGATCACAACCTTCATCAGTCCGCCTCCTCCACAAGTCTCTTCTTCCTGATCCACCCGACGACCGGGATGGTGATGAACGGTACAAGCGCTGTCTCGGCGACAAGCTCTATGACGGTTCCGGACAGCACCGCCGTCAGGATGTCGTACCATGCCATCTCGTAGACCGACAGCCCCACGGGGGCGAACGCCAGGATCATGAAGATGGCGTTGTCGGCCAGCTGGCCCGCAAGGGTGGACACCGCGGCCCTGAGGAAGAACCAGATCCTGTTGTCCCTGGCCTTCTTCTCAAGCGCCATCCTGACCTTGTAGATTATGTGGACGTTCACGAAGTTCCCGATCCAGAACGCGGTGACGGATGCGATGATGGTCCTGGGCCCGTTGGAGAAGATCAGCTCGAACGCATGGGCCTGCTCCTCGTATTCCGGCAGTGTGGGGATGAGGACTATCAGGCGTGCGATCAGCATCACCACGAACGACACGACCGCCGCGAAGGAGACCAGCACCATGGATGTGCGCTCGTCCCAGACCTCGACGACCACGTTGGAGATCATGAAGACGCCCCAGCTGATGAGCAAGCCCCCGTCGCAGATTATGATGGGGCTTCCGAAACTGAGGGACTTCATGCAGAAGATGTTCATCGTGACGGCCACGACGACATAGATGACCGATAGACCTATCAGGCACTCCTGGGAGGTCAGTTTTTTCTTGTCCATGCTTCCTCTTCAGAGAGCGCACCGCCTGGGCGATGCGCCCTCCATGGTTTTGTTTTATATGCCGAAGGATTTCCAGGAATTGTACGAACTCCGGCTTCCGCCCAGGGCGGAACAGTTGGAAATATTACAGCTCGGATGCCGCTTTGTAAACGGTATCCACCAGGCCCTCGATGTTCTCCTTGTCCACGCTTGAGAACGCGATCCTGATGTGATGGTCGTCGGAGCGGATGATTCCCGTCTGGTACTTGTCCAGAAGGTATCTGCGCAACTCCTCCCCGTTGGGCCTGCACCAGAAGGACATGAAGTATCCGCTGTTGAACGGCAGCGGCCTGAGATCCTCATTGCCCTCGTATTTCTTAAGGCATTCCTTGAGTTTGAGGTATCGTTCTCCGATTATCCTGATCCTCTCGTCCTTGTCGGCGTCATGGTTCGGATCGGTCATTCCCTTGAGCACGATGTTCTGTCCGGGCATGGAGCAGCTTGAAAGGCTTCCCCTCAGTGCGCCCATCGTCTTCTGCATCAGGGCGTCGAACTGGGCATCGGTGATGTCCGTGCCTCCGTAGGTGATGAAGGCGACCCTGAAGCCCCAGACCATCTCCTCCTTGGTCGCGGCATCGCACTTGACGGCAAGGATGTTGGGGCTCAGGCCGCAGGCCTTGGCGAACAGGCTCTGGCGGCAAGGCACGTCGTCGAAGAAGAGTCCGAAATAGGCGTCGTCGGTGACGAGCACTATCTTCTTCCCGTCGTCGGCGTGCTTCTTCAGGACGGCGATGATCCCGTCCGATTCCTTCTCCGTGGGAGTGTATCCGGTGGGGTTGTTGGGGAAGTTCAGGATCACCATCACGCAGTCGTCGGCCGTCGACAGTGCCTGGTCCAGACCCTCAACGTTGAATCCTTCGCCCCTGAAGATCGGGAACAGGATCTTGTTGGCCTGGCGCTGCTCGTCCAGGATCAGGTTGTAGTTCTCCCAGTACATGTCGGGCAGAACCACATCCCCTCCGATTTCCAGGAAGAGGGAGCATACGATGCTCAGCGCGTTGGTGAGGCCGTTTGCGACGACAGGAAGCGATGTGCTCTTCCCTTCCAGGAGCGGGTTCTTCCTGTACATGTCCTCTTTCCATGCGTTGCGCAGTGCAAGGACTCCGCCCATCGGGGCATATGGGAAGAGCTCACCGACCTTCATGGTGTCGGCGAACTGGGCCCTGACGGCAGGCTGGTACATCGCCGTCCCCTTCTCAAGGGCGACTCCGATGGTCGCGTTGTATCTCGTGGCCTTCTGCTTGGCTTCGGCGGACTGGACGATTATCCCCTTGGGGACGTACATCCTCAGTCCGTAGTCCGAAAGAAGGTCGTAGGCGCAACTTCCCTTGAGGGTCTCGTTGAGCGTGATTGCCAGATCGTGCATGGTTTTTCCTCCTGATAAGTTTCCCGTGACGGTGTCAGAACAGGAGACCCTGGTCCAGCGACACCGGCCTGCGGTTGTCCGCGAGCACCCTGGACATGTATTCCCTGTTCAGGTTCAGGTCGTTGACGATGCGCACAAGCATGTCCTCCGACACCAGGTTCTGCTCGTTGAAAAGATACATCAGGGCCTTCTCCGCTATGTAGTCCGGCCTGATGCTGTTCATGTAGACCTCTTCGTTCGGGTCTCCCTTGTAACGCGAAGCCAGGTTCCTGTAGAGCTGGCTCTTCTTCATGCTGTACTTGAGGCTCTCGATCTCCGTCCTCAGCTTCTTGGGGTTGCCCTTGTTGGCTTCCTCGGCCATGGGCTTGAGCGTGAAGAACGTGTACTCCTTGCCCGGGAGGAAGTGGTGCTCGTCGCACCTGGAGGCGTAGTTCGGGTTCTCCGAGCCCGTCTTGGTGCTGTCTCCGCCCACGACGATAAGAGGGTCGAAATAGAGCGCGGGGCACTCCCTGCCGTCCACCGTGTAGTAGCGGTAGGTGTAGAACGCATCCTTGATGCAGTCCTCGTGCTCGCAGTAGGCGGTGAGCGGGATGACGTCGGTGGCCATGTCCAGCATCAGGCGCGCGGTCGAATTGAAGATGTCGCGCCTGAAGTTGAGGATCAGCGTGGGGAAGATGAACATCACCCCGCGCTCCAGGCTCTGGTTGCGGATCACGTACGCGAGGCGCTCGTCGAAGAACGATGCCTCATCGATTATGTACGTCCCCACCGTCGGGTTGTCGGCTATGACCTTCTCCAGATCGAACGAGTCCCTGATGTGCGCGATGTTGTCCCCGCAGCGTATGTAGCCGCTGCGGTAGGCCATGGCGTCGTCGGGATAGTCGGTGAAGCGCGAGCCGTCTATCTGGCTTCTGATGAAGAAGACGTTTCGGCGGTCCACCTCCCCCGTGCTTGTCATGGCCTTGACCTTGTCGCTCTTGCGCATGGCGATGGCGGCGTCACGCCAGACCTTTGCCGCGAACTCCGTCTTGCCGGAGCCCATGGGTCCTATGAGAAGGACCCTGCGCCCCGGACGGGTGAAATCGAAATGGGTGAAGGTCTGATGGACTTCCAGCATGGGGAAGCCCAGGCTCTTGAGGAAGTCCTCGCTCGAGTTGAATGTTCCCTGAACGGCCATGGCTTATTTCGCCGCCGTGACGATCGCGATTCCGGCACTGCAGCCGAGACGGTTGGCTCCGGCATCGATCATCTTCTTCGCATCCTCGAACGTCCTGATGCCGCCGGCGGCCTTGACTCCCATGTCCGGTCCGACGGTCTTCCTCATAAGCGCGACATCCTCTGCGACGGCTCCCCACTTGGAGAATCCCGTGGATGTCTTGACGAAGTCGGCTCCGGCCTTGACGGAAAGCTCGCAGGCCCTGACCTTCTCCTCTTCGGTGAGCAGGCAGGCCTCGATGATGACCTTCAGGTGCTTGTCGCCGCAGGCCTTCTTGACCTCGCGGATATCGTTCTCCACCAGGTCGTCCTTGTGGTCCTTCAGCCATCCGATGTTGATGACCATGTCCACTTCCGTGGCTCCGTCCTCGACCGCGCATTTGGCCTCATAGGCCTTTGCCCTGGTGCACATGGCTCCGAGAGGGAAGCCGACGACGACACAGACGTTCACGCCTGTTCCCTTGAGCTTCTCAGCGCAGAGCTTTGTCCAGCATGTGTTCACGCAGATGCTTGCGAACTTCCATTGCCTGGCCTCCTCACAGAGTTTCTCGATTCTTTCCTGGGTGGCATCGGCAGCCAGAAGCGTATGGTCGATGTATTTTGCAATGTCCATGGTTTTTCTCCTTTTGGAATTCGGCCGTGCGGCCGGAATAAGCTGATTATAGCTTACCCCAGAATCCGGCAATTAACAACGGATATATGTGGTATAATGCCCGCATGCGTACATATCTGGGCACATGGCAGGTGACACAAACCGACGGCTTCTGGACGGGCCAGGACACAGGCTCCGCCGAGGCCGTCATATCATCCGCCGTCAAGGCCGGGATATGCGGTTTCGATACGGCCCAGAGCTACGGGAAGGGACGTGCGGAGCAGGTGCTCGGAAAGATCCTCCGGCGTTTCCCGGACCACCGGTTCTTCGTGGACACGAAGATCATGCCCACCACAAGAAACCTTGATGATGTCCTGAAATCAAGCATACACAATCTTTCCGGCATCGATATCGACACTTTGTACCTCCATTGGCCGTCAAGCAACTTCGACAACGCTGCTTTGCTCCAGGGCATATCCATCCTGAGGGACAAGGGTCTGTGCAGGAAGACCGGAGCCTGCAACCTCCCGCTGGAGATGCTGGAGGCTCTTGCGGATGCCGGCATGGTTCCGGACAGGATACAGAGGCCGGTGTCCCTTCTCTGGACCCGGGAACTCGGGGAGACGCTTGCGTTCTGCAGGGATGCCGGGATCGAGGTCGCGGCCTACAGCCCCACGGGCATGGGTCTTCTGAGCGGCAAGTACCGCACGCCGGCGGTCCTTCCGGACGCAAGGGCGGGCCTGTTCTGCTTCAGACCGGAATGCATCGTGTACTTCCATCACCTGCTGGATGTGGTCGGTAGCATCGCACAGCGGCATGAAGTCGGTTGCTCCGCCGTTGCCCTCGCATGGACCCGACAGACAGGATGCGACATCGTCATAACAGGGGCGCGCAACGTCGATCAGCTTAAGGAGAACCTGGGTTGCGGAGTGGTCCTGACGCATGACGAGGTGGAGGAACTGGGCGGAGCGGCACAGGAGTTGGAGACCGCTGCCAGAAAGGTGTGCGACAACATCTTCTCCTACAGATGGTGAACGGGTTAGAATCTGAACGGCGGAGAATCGGATGAAGGTCCTGAAGGAAGAACGCAGCGTTGAGCTCATTGTCAAGAAATCGCGCTTCATAGCCATTGCACGCACGTGCGGCAGTCCGGCGGACGTGAAGCGTGCCGTGGACGAGACTCGCGCGCAGTATCCGGATGCCACCCATGTGGTGCATGCCGCGGTCATGGGCAGCCAGTTCTCCTATTCCGACGACCATGAGCCCAAGAACACGGCGGGCCGTCCGGCGCTGGAGGTGCTCAAGGGATCCGGCATAACCAACGTCATCGTCCTGATTGTGCGCTATTTCGGCGGTACGCTGCTCGGTACCGGCGGTCTTGTGAAGGCCTACGGGGACAGCACCAAGCTGGTTCTTGACGGGATCGCGACCGAGGAGCTTGTGGAGAAGACCCGGTTCTCGCTGACCATCGGATACGAGATGTACGAGAGCGTGAAGCGAATCCTGTCGGCACTGAACGCCGATTCCGTCACCGAGGATTTCGCAACGGAGATATCCCTTTCCGGGCAGATCCCGCTTTCGGAGAAGGACAACCTGTCGTCCAGGATATCGGACCTGTCCAACGGCAGGAGATCGGTGTCGTTCTCCTGAAACATTTTTCTTGCCGTATGGGTGACCGCCATGCATAATTATCGTACACGGAGGCATATATGGCATCATTACGTCAGGACGCGGACAAAATCATCAAATCGGCTCTAGAAGCGGCACTCCCCGACAATGCGGTGAGGAAAGCCCTTGATGAGATCAGTTTCGGCAAGGGCAGGATCAAGCTCGTCGCCGCAGGAAAAGCTGCCTGGCAGATGGCCAAGGCCGCGTGGGATGCGGTCGGCAGCCGCATCGACGGCGGTGTCGTCGTCACCAAGTACGACCACAGCATGGGCCCCATCGGGAACCTGGAGATCATCGAGGCCGGCCACCCCGTCTCTGATGCCAACAGCTACATGGGAACCCAGAAGGCCATAGACTGCGTCTCCGGTCTCGATGCCGATGACAACGTGCTGCTTCTGATTTCGGGCGGCGGCTCGGCACTGTTCGAGAAGCCTCTGACGGATGCGGAGGAATGCCAGGGCGTGACTAAACAGCTTCTCAAATGCGGAGCCAACATCGTGGAGATGAACACGATCAGAAAGCGCCTCTCGGCGGTCAAGGGAGGACGGTTCGCCCAGATCTGCGCACCCGCGCATGTGTTCGCGATCGTCCTCTCGGATATAATCGGAGACCCGCTGGACATGATCGCATCAGGTCCCGCCTATCCCGATTCATCAACCTGCGCGCAGGCCGAGGAGATCGCCGCAAGGTATTGCCTGAAGCTGTCGGACAAGGCGGCACAGCTCCTGAAGCAGGAGACACCCAAGAAACTGGACAACGTCACCACATACATCACAGGAAGCGTCAGGCAGCTCTGCGCATCGGCGATGGAAAGCGCACGGGAACTGGGCTACAGCCCCGTGTTCCTCAGTGCAAGCCTGGAGTGCGAGGCCCGCGACGCGGGTTCGTTCCTTGCATCTGTCGCACGTGACCATCAGGATTCTGAGAAGTCCCTTGCGTTCATCGCGGGCGGCGAGACGGTCGTGCACCTCACGGGCCACGGTCTGGGCGGAAGGAACCAGGAGATCGCCCTCTCCGCAGCCGACGGAATCGCCACTTGCAGGGACACCTGTGTGTTCAGCGTGGGTTCCGACGGAACGGACGGTCCCACCGATGCCGCCGGCGGATACTGCGACAACACCACAAGGGCAGCCCTTGCCGCGCAGGGAATCGGAATAAAGGATGTGCTTGCGGACAACGACGCCTACCATGCCCTGCAGAAATGCGGCGGCCTCATCATGACGGGCGCCACCGGCACGAATGTGAACGATCTGACTGTATTGCTGATAAAGCGCTGATTTCCGGGGCTTCCGGGCACAAAAAAAGGGACAAATCACCTGCGGCTCTCCGGCATTCCACTGACCGTTGCTACCTCCCGGTCCTGGCGGGGTTGGGTGGCGCCGGCAGCGCAGAATCTGTCCCCAATACGGAGAGAGGGGGATTCGAACCCCCGAAGGCTTTTGACCTTACACGACTTCCAATCGTGCACCTTCGACCACTCGGACATCTCTCCAAATGACAAAAAGAATATAACAAAAAGAGCATCGCTCTTCAAGTTTTTTCGGAGTGATAGGGATTCGAACCCTAGGTGAGGACGAGCCCCACACCAGATTTCGAGTCTGGCTCCTTCGACCACTCGGACATCGCTCCAACGTGAAGCATTATCCATATATTTCGTGTCCATGTCAAACACTCTGGAGCCAAAGATTCAATCTATTGACAAACAAAAGAACTCTCATTATGTTTTAAAGGCTATTGGATGGATGGCCGAGAGGTCGAAGGCGGCGGTCTTGAAAACCGTTGAGGTGCAAGCCTCCGGGGGTTCGAATCCCTCTCCATCCGTCCTTGGTGACATTGGGGCCGTGGGGTTCAGCAGGCCGATGAACTTCAGCCGTATCCCACAACCGCAATGAAACCAGGTAATAGTTGGAGCGATGGCCGAGCGGTCGAAGGCGCTTCCCTGCTAAGGAAGTATACTGGTAACGGTATCCGGGGTTCAAATCCCCGTCACTCCGAAGGAAATACAAACATTGCCGCATGGCAGTGTTTGTATTTTTTGTGACAGAAATGAGATCGTAGCTCAGCTGGATAGAGCATCAGATTGCGGATCTGAGGGTCAGAAGTTCGAATCTTCCCGGTCTCGATTATCAGGAGCCTGAAAGGGCTCCTTTTCTTTTTCCCGTGAAAAAACCCGGAAACCCGTTGACAAGAAAACTTGGCAACCATATAGTCGAATCATGCCAACAAAACTTGGCAAAGGAGACTGGAATGACAAGGGAAGAAATACTGGAGAAAAGCCAGAACGAGAACAAGGGAAAGGATTTTGCCGACATCGAGACATCGAAGAACTGCATGAGCATCGGATGGATCGTGACGGTTACACTCGTCGCTATTGTTACTGTCGTGAATGCCTTGAGCGGCAAACCGGATTTCGGCGGTCTGTTCGCCACGACGAGCGGTCTGTCCGTCGTCTTCTTCGTCAAATACGCAAAGCTCGGAAAAAGGCACGAGCTTGCCTGCGCAATCATGTATTGCCTCGGAGCCGTCTTCTTTGCCATCGGCTGGATCATTTTCCTGATAAAGGGCTAAAACCATGGAAGATTCGCTCGTACTGAAGAACAACATCAAGGCCGTCCGCACGGAACAGGGTCTTTCACAGTCGCAGCTTGCACAGATGGTGGGAGTATCCAGGAACACCATCAGCTCGATCGAAACCGGCCAGTTCAACCCTACGGCAAAACTGGCACTGGTCCTGTGCATAGCCCTTGACCGCAAATTCGAGGAACTGTTTTACTTCTGATTCTTCAGATACTCCCTTACGGCATTGGCCACGCCCCGTTCTTTTTCATATAACGCCTGCCGGGATCAGGATGACAAGCAGGAGAGCAACAAGACCCCATTCGACGCAGAGGAAACGGGTCCTCTTCCTGGGCTCCATGTCAGGAACGTAATTGCTTGCCAGGAAGAACGGGATGTAGGTCGTGATGAACACGGGTATGACACCCCACCATTTGTAGACCCAGATGAATGAATGGTTGCTTGTCCCTGCAAGGAAAGACTCGACCAGGGCAAAAAGGAGAGCCATCTCCAGGGCGACCATCAGCTTGCAGCTTATTCCTTTCCTGCCGTTCTTTGCAAAGAACCTTGTGTTCCTGTCCTGCGGCATCATCTTGAAGGATATTATTCCCGCAAGGGAGAACATCATCGACAGTTCCCAGCATACGCCGACAAGAAGGATGAAGGTCGTTGATGCATTCGAGACGGACCAGAGCGGATAACCTGTCACGTGCCCGATTACCGCGTTCGCAATTTCATAGAGCCAGTGCACCCCGTAAAGGGCAAGTCCGGCATAGATCGCCTCATAGTTCTTCTTGTGAATCTCCGACCAGTAGACATAGAAGACCACTGCCAGGATGAATATGAACGTCCAATTGAAATTCGCGGTGCTTCTGACCTGAATGCTGCCGACCAGGTCTTTTGCCAGTTGCGAACCGTCTCCCCAGAACTTAAGCATAGTCGACTCCTTTGTCTGAAAGTATAGCACCAATCATCCGCAAGGAGAGTCGTAAAACAGCAGGTTGGTTCAGGAGGCTGCGTTCTACTGATTACAACTCCTTGATCGACTTGTTGACCAGCATGAGAATTGCGGTTACGGCAAAGCCGGCCGAGCAGAAGACAAGCAGCGACGTGGAGCCCAGGGACTGAAGGATGACACCTGCGAGCACGGATGCCAGCGGAGTCATACCCTGAGAACCGATGTTGATGATGCTGTTCACCTTGCTCAGTTTTGTCTTGTCCACAATCCTCATGATTGCCGTGCTTATGGGGATATTGATCAGACTGATGAGAAATCCCATCACCAGGGTTCCCAGACAAAGCGCAACGAGGAATCCGTTCAGTGAAAGCCCGCAGTCAACCAGAAGCCAGTAGCAGACGGTCCATGCAATCATCACGACGGCAAAGAAGCAGATTCTGACGGCAACGGTGTGCCCGCATTTCCCGGGCTGTTTTGCCGCACTGAGGATTGCCGCACCCACCAGGGAGCTGATGCCGAAGCAGACGCTTACGACAGAGGACCAGAGCTCGGGTGTCAGGACATCGTGGAAAAGATAGGAGGAAGCTCCTGCAAGGTCTGTCTTGATGAAGAACGGCAGGAAGTTGCCCGTGACCGGGGAAAAGAAGAAGTTGATGAACAGTATTGCCCCCAGCAGTGCCAGTATGGCCTTTTGGGATTTCAGGTAGACAAACCCGTCCTTCATGTCTCCGAGTGCGAGCTTCAGTGTCAGCTGCTCCTGCGACGGAGTATGGTCATAGCGGATGAACATCTCGGAGATTCCGGAAGCCACGAAGCAGGCTCCGACGAGGAAGAACAACGTGTGGATCGGCAGTGTGGCATAGAGGACACCCGCAAGGATGATTCCGAGGATACTCTCCAGGGAGCTCTTGATCGTGAAGTATGAATTGGCCTGCTGGAGCTTGTTCTCCTCCACAATGCGAGGCAGAAGCGCACCGGCGGCGGGATTGAATACTCCGCTGACGGCATTGCCGATGATTCCCAGCACGAACAGGATGACGATATGGGCATCGGGCTCACGGAAAAGGAGCATCAGAACCGTTGCAAGTATTATCATGCCGCCCTTGAGGTAGTCGCAGACATACATGATCCTGGCCTTGTTGAAGCGGTCACCCATCACACCGCCCACCGGAGTCAGAAGAAGCATGGCAACTCCGCACAGGGCAAGATACAGTCCCTGCAGGAATGCATTGTTGTTGCTGATCTCAAGAATGTAGAAGCTTACGGCGAAGCTGTAGAGCAGAGCCCCAAGCTCCGAGACCAGAGCCCCGAAGAACACAAGCCTGAAGTTGCGGCTTGCAAATACGTTTCGATCCTTATCTTTCATTTTCAGACATCTCCTTCCAGCGCCTTGCCAAACCCTCATCGCCAAGCAACCCGATGATCCGGTCGATTCCTCCTGTAGCGGAAGCACCTAAGATATCGAAAACCATCATGCTTTCCGGTTTGTCCGCAAAACGCATCTCGGACAGGCTATAGTCCGGCGTGGAATCGAAATCCTTGGCCAGCCGGAATGCTTCCCTGAGCGAATCCTCCGATTCCTCGACCCTGCCGTCCTTCATCTGTACATAGGAAAGAAGGGCAACCATCTGGGCCTGCGTCTTGATCAGAACTCCTGTCTTTCTGTCCGTCATCAGACCTTCGAGGATCCTCATCCCCCATTCCAGGATGTCCAATGCCGATTTCCAGTCTTCCCTTGAGCGGAAGACGAATACATATCCGATGATTGAAGTCAGCAATGTGGATACCCCGTTGGTCAGCGCATCAGCCAGATAGCCGGAAGCTTCCTCGCTCTGTCTGCCGAAAACCGCAAGGGTCATCCCGATATGGTCATTGAAAAGGCCGCCGGCATTGTTTTTCTTCAGAAGATCCAGGCATTCGTCCGTTTTGCCCAGAAGAAAGAGCACCGCAGCCATGGCTCCGCAGATAGTGACATCTCCTATTCTGGGATCGTTGTTCTGCGGAAGAAGCACCCTGCTCTGTTCCAGCAGCTCAAGAGCCCGCTCCAGCTGCCTCCTGTCATGGTTGCCAGTCCCGAACACCAGATAGACCGTTGCACAGTCGAGCACTATCTTGAAGGAGTGCGGATACTTGCCCAAGGCCTTCTCCGCTTCCGAAAGAGCCACGGGATCCAAGGTCCTGCAATACTCATTGAGCCGCCCGCTTATCGACTGGACGCTGTTGTCCTTCATCCTGTGCCCCAGAAGCACATCCACGGAAACATCGAAGAAATCCGCCATGCCGACTATCATCGGCAGCTCAGGCACGGACATGCCCGATTCCCATTTGTGCACAGCACCAACGGTGACGCCAAGCACCTCGGAGAGCTGTTCCTGGGTCATTTTCCTCTGTTTGCGATAACTGCGGATATTCTGTGCAAGTGTCAGTTCCATAGAAGGCCTCCTTCCGACTGTCAATATAAAGGACAAACGGAAGAAGATGAAGACACCATCAATACCAATCGAATAATATTTTTTCTACTGCCGGTATGGTTTCAGACCACGACAAAACGCCAGGGTCTGGCCTGATCCTCCTCCGTCGCATATGGGATGCCTATACGTGGTGTGGCTTTTACCCCAGGCCTCGTTCCGTCGTCCTCGAGCCAGATCAGACCGGATCCGGTGAACGATACCGCATTGAGGTTCCTGCCGATTCCCATTGCCTTCGTGACCCTGCCGGGTCCGGAAAAACCCTCGACTCCTCTGATGAGGACTGCCTGGGGATGGTTCTCCGGTCCG
>JBGUMQ010000009.1:0-26225 GCA_045116915.1 Sphaerochaetaceae bacterium
GCGATTTCCTCGCACCATCCTTCTTCAACGATACCGCCTTTCCTGATTTTCGCAACAGTCTCGCTGACGATGGTGTAGTTGAGGTCGATCCCCCGCTTGTCGTTGTGGAACCTGACGGCATGGCCTTCCTTCAGCCCGTAGGTCCTGGCGGTCTCTACGGCATCGATATTGGCTCCGAGGAACAGGAACTCCCAGCCGTACTTCTCCTGTTCGAGTCCGACCATCCGGCGGACCTCCTGCGCCGTGTATTTGGTGGAGGCGTTCTCCAGTCCGTCGGTGGTGATGACGAAGACGGTCCTTGCAGGGACGTCTTCCTTCCGTGCGTACTTGTGCACATTGCCGATGTGGTGGATGGCTCCGCCCATGGCGTCCAGAAGGGCGGTGCTGCCTCTGGTGTAGTACTCCTTCTCCGTCATCGGGGGCATTTCCCGGATGGGGACCCTGTCGTGGAGGACCCGGACCTCATGGTCGAACAGCACGACGGAGACCAGGCAGTCGCCGTCTTCCTTCTTCTGTTTCTCAATAAGGGAATTGAAGCCTCCGATGGTGTCCTCTTCCTTTCCGCCCATGCTTCCGCTCCTGTCCAGGATGAATACCATTTCAGTAAGTTTTCCGTTCATTTCCGTCTCCTTGTTTCCTGATTCGTGTCTTCATGATACGGATGACGGAAGAACCATGTATTAACCGCCGGTTAACCTTTCAGTCGGTCACGGCCCCCGGAAGCGGCTGGAGGTCCAGGGAGTACAGCAGGTCGTCTATCCTGTAGCGGTCGTAGATTCCTTCCCGGATCAGCCCTGATATTATTATGTCCTGGATCGACGACCGGTTGATCGCATAGCCGGCCTTCATGAGCATGTCCATGGTGTCGTCTATGGACAGTCTGAAGAATATGGCCAGCGCGAACACCGTCAGCTTGGACGGGTTGTTCCTGCCGTTTCTGAGTTTGGAGAGGGCGGCTCCGGATATCCCCAGATTGTCCAGTATGTCGCTGGTCCTTGTTCCATTCTCCTCCATCAGGCGGTTGAGCATGTGGCTGAAGGATTCGTCGAGCGGGATCTTGTCCAGATTGGGCTGTGTGGGTTTGTCCAGCAGACTCGTGATCAGGGACCGGTCGTACCCGGTTTCATCCCTGACTTCGGCACAGCACAGGGCTTCTCCGGGCTCCATCACGGGTTCCTCTTCCGTGAGGGCTCTCCTGCCGGTTCTCCCGGTTCTCCCGGGTTTGAACCTCGGGGCGGCGACCGGCTCCGCGGCCATGCGGACTTCTTCAGGTACGGGTGTTTCCCCGGGTCTGTAGGTTTCACCGATGTAGGAGGACAGGCCGTCGAAGAAGGTCTCGGGCAGATTTCCGGTCTCCCTGCCGTAGATGGCGAGGATGACCTCCATGTCCGGATACTCGCCCAGACTCTCCATGATCGCATCCATCGCCGTGGCCAGCGCCTGTTCCTTGGGGAAGTGCTTCCCGCGTGATGACACCAGCGGGAAAGCGATGCTCCTGCAGCCGAGGCTGGCCGCAAGGCGGATGCTGTTCCTGTAGCAGGATCCCAGAAGGGATGTCTCCAGGAAATGGGAATCCCTCCACCGGGGTCCCGAGGTGTGGATTATGTACCGGCAGGGCAGGGCGAAGCCGGGTGTGGCCCTGGCCTCTCCCAGATGGAGGGCGGGAAGTTTACCGGTGGCCTCCCGGAGTGCGGACCCGCAGATGTCGTGGATCTGTCTGTCGACGCCACCTCCGCCGCTGTAGTAGCGGTCGGTGGGATTGACTATGGCATCGACCTTGAGTCCTGTTATGTCTGCATGGACGATTCTGAACGGCACGTTTGGCTCCCCGCGGATGGATGTCAGATTGTGACGGCGGTCTCCAGGGCAAGGGTGATCATTCTGGAGAACGATGACTGCCTCTCCTCTGTGGTCATGTGGCCGCCTGTGACCAGGTTGTCGGACACCGTGAGCATGGAGAGGGCCTGTCTGCCCGCTCTTGCCGCATTGACGTACAGCCCATAGGTCTCCATGTCTATGCACAGGATGTTCATGGCTCTGAGCCTGTCGTAGATTGTCGGGTCCGCCATGTAGAAGGTATCGGATGAATAGATGTTGCCGATCTCGGTGGCCACGCCGGTCTTACGGGCGATGGATACCGCGGTCTCGATCAGGTCGAAGCCTGCGACAGCGCTGACGTTGCCGATTCCGAACTGTACTCCGTAAGCCGAATCGGTGGAGGCTCCCATGGCCATGACGATGTCGCCCAACTTCAGGTCCGCTTTGACGGCTCCGGTCGAACCTACCCTTATGATGTTCCTGACTCCGTAGAAATTGAACAGCTCATGGCTGTAGATGGCCATGGTGGGTATGCCCATACCGCTTGCCATGACGGAGACCCTTTTGCCTTTGTAAAGGCCTGTGTAGCCCTGTATGCCGCGGATGTTGTTCACAAGGACAGGGTCCTTCAGGAAGGTCCTGGCTATGTATTCCGATCTCAGCGGATCTCCGGGCATGAGCACCGTATCGGCGAAATCTCCGCCGGTTGCCGTGTTGTGGGGTGTGGGATATGTTGTCCTGTCCATCTGTAGACCTCCTTGTGTCTGTCCTACATTGTACACTCACTATCGAGAACCCGCATCGGAAATATCTCCACAGCCGGGTCTTTTCTGCTATCATGTGTGGTGGTCGGACAACGTCCGCCGGGGAACGATTATGGTGGATATCGCAAACACATTGATAGTGATCCGCGGAGCGGGGGATCTGGCGACCGGGACAGCCGTGAGGCTTCACAACGCAGGGTTCCCGGTCGTGATGCTGGAGATCGCACAGCCTACCGTCATCCGAAGGACGGTGGCGTTCGCGGAGGCCCTGCTTTCCGGGCAGGTCGTGGTGGAAGGCATCACGGCCAGGAAATGCACGCCGGAGGACGCGCTTGAAGCCGCCCTTTCCGGCATTGTCGCCGTGGTGGACGATCCGAAGGGGAAGTGCATCCCGGTTCTCCGCCCGGAGGTCGTGGTGGATGCCATACTTGCCAAAAGGAACCTGGGGACGACGCTTGACATGGCTCCGCTGACGATCGCCCTGGGGCCGGGCTTCGAGGCCGGAAAGGATGTGGATGCCGTGATCGAGACCAAGCGCGGCCATACGCTGGGGCGTGTCATCTACAGCGGAAGCGCCATACCCAACACCGGGATTCCGGGTATCATCGAGGGATACGGGAAGGAGCGTGTCATGCACAGCCCGTGTGCGGGAACGTTCCGGTCTGTGAGTGCGATAGGGGACCTGGTGCAGGCGGGCCAAATCGTGGCTTATGTCGATACAGAGGACGGACAGGTGCCTGTAAAGACTGAGATAGCCGGAAAAATCAGGGGAATGCTGTTCAGCGGGCTACCGGTAACCGAGGGCTTCAAGGTCGCGGATGTGGATCCGCGCGGGGAGAGGGCCGACCACACGACATGCTCGGACAAGACGCTTGCCATAGCAGGCGGGGTCCTGGAGGCGGTGCTGCACCATCTGACGTGCAGATGAAAAACCCGGAAACGAATCCGCTTCCGGGTCTGCAAGACATTGTCGATACGCACTCAGTTCTTCATTGAGCTGGGTTGTCCGGTGTTCTCCAGGACATCGCGCCAGAGTGCGCTTTCCGTGCTGACGCGGCTCTTGGAGGAGACGGCGAGCTTGATGGGGAGGTTGATGAACCTGTCGTGCATCATGCTGGCAAGGACGGCCGTCTTTCCGGCCATGGCCGCATGGACGGCGTTGGCGCCCAGACGTGCGCAGTAGATGGAGTCGTAGGAATCGGCCGGTGCGCTTCTGATGATGTAGCTGGGATCGATGTATTTCACATTGACCTCGATGCCCTGCTGCTTGAAGTACTTGTTTATCTCATCCTTGAGGAAGATACCTATATCACCGAAGCGGACGTTGCCCGAGGCATCGGTCTGGCCGCTCTTGGGGATGAGGTCCTGTCCGGCGCCTTCGGCCACCAGGATGACGGCGTGGCCTCTTGAGAGAATGCGTTTCTTCAGGCATTCGAGGAGTCCCTTCTCGCCGTTGAGGTCGAACGGGGCCTCGGGGATGAGGCAGAAGTTGACGTCGCTCTGGGCCAGGGATGTGTGGGCCGCGATGAATCCGCTGTCACGTCCCATGACCTTCACAAGACCGATTCCGTTCATCGCGTTCTTGGCCTCGACGTGGGCGCAGCGTACGACGGGGACGGCCATCGAGACGGCTGTGTCGAATCCGAACGATGTCTGGATGAACGCCAGGTCGTTGTCGATTGTCTTGGGGACTCCGACCACGGAGATCTTCAGCCCCCTGTTGAGGATCTCCTCGGCTATCGCGAGGGCGCCCTTCTGTGTGCCGTCGCCTCCGATGCAGAAGAGGATGTTGATGTTCATGCGCTCAAGGGTGTCCACGATGTCGGCTATCTGGTTTCCGCCGCCGCGGGCGCTTCCGAGGATGGTTCCTCCTTTCTCCTGGATCTCATCCACGACATCGGGTGTCAGGACGATCGGGGCATCGGCCGAGGTCGGGAGCAGGCCCTGGTAGCCGTACTTGATTCCCGTGATGCGCTTGACGTGGTATCTGAACCACAGGCAGCGGACGATCGCCCTTATGACGTTGTTGAGGCCGGGACAGATTCCTCCGCATGTGCAGATTGCGGCATGCACGTGCGCCGGGTTGAAGTATATCTTCTCCCTGGGGCCGGCAAGTTCGACGGTCTCCTCGCTCTTGGGGACTATGTGGCCCTTGGAATTCATGACAGTATCGATGGAATAGAGGATCCTGTCGTTGTCCGAGACGTAGTCTGCGAAACCGTCGCCGTTGAGGTCGATCATGCTGAGGGGAGACGGGATCTTGGCCTCTCCCAGGCTTCTGATTGAAAAGTCGAGTTTAGTCATGGGTTAAATATACCAAAGACTTTCCTTATTGTATAATGTTTTCATGCGGCTCAACTTTTTCTTCGATATCGACGGGACACTGCTGCCTGTGGGCAAGCATATTCCCGATGATGCCGTGCAGGCTCTGCTGAAGGCGCGGAGCCTGGGCCATCGGCTGTTCCTCTGCACCGGGCGCAGTCCGTTCGAGCTCACCGACGAGGTCCGCGATTTCCCGTTCGACGGCGGGGTGTTCTCCGCCGGGGCGCATGTGTGCTGCGGCAGCGATGTCGTCTTCCACGGCTACATCACGGATGAGCAGAAGGACTTCTTCTTCCGTATAGTGGAGCGGTACGGGTTGCTGTGGATCATCCAGAGCGACGACGGGTCGTACATGACACGCAGGGCGATAGACTACTACTCGGCACTGACAAGATCGGTCCATTCGAGGAGCATAGATTTCCAGGGTTTCCATGTCGTGGATTCGTTTCCCTCCGACAAACCGATCTCCAAGCTTTTCATCCTGTCGGAGACCGGCACGGTGCTGGATGCCAGGAAGGCCCTGGAGGGACCGTATTTCCATTCGGTCAACAACACCAACGGGCTTCCGCCGGAGAACGCCGCCGAACTCATGTCGCCGGATTTCTCCAAGGCTTCCGGGATCAGGAGGCTCATGGATTACCTGGGAGAAGGTATGGAGAGCACCGTGGGTGTGGGCGACGGCGAGAACGATGTGGACATGATAGACATATGCGGAACGGGGATCGCAATGGGCAATGCATGCCCGGTCCTCAAGGACCATGCGGATTTCACGACGACCGACATTGAGACAAGGGGAATCGCCAATGCGGTCGAATACTGTCTGGGGAGGTTGTCATGAGGATATTGGCGATAGGCGGAACAGGTACGATAAGCACCGCGATAACGGAGCTGCTTGCATCACGTGTATCGGATGGGTCGGGAAACGACGAGATATGGGTCCTGAACAGGGGAAACCGCATGGACAGGCTTCCGAAGGGTGTCCGTCAGATCATCGCGGATGCATACGACAAGGAGTCTCTTACCAAGGCTGTCGATGGCCTGGACTTCGATGTCGTTTGTTTTTTCATAGGGTTCACTGTGGAACAGGTTGCCGTTGTGCATGATGTCTTTGCCGGAAGGATCAGGCAGTTCGTGTACATCAGCTCGGCTTCGGCCTATCAGAAACCTCCCGTGGGTTATCTGATTACGGAGGAGACTCCGCTCGAGAACCCGTTCTGGGAGTACTCCAGGAACAAGATCGCCTGTGAGGACTACCTGATGGAGAAGTACAGGACCGAAGGTTTCCCGGTCACCATAATCAGGCCCAGCCACACCTACTGCGAGCGTTCCGTCCCGGTCGGGATGCATGGCGCGAAGGGAAGCTGGCAGGTCCTGAAACGGATGATCGAGGGCAAGCCTGTGATCGTGCACGGGGACGGTTCATCGCTGTGGACGATGACGGACAGCAGGGATTTCGCCGTTGCGTTCACGGGTCTTCTGGGCAGGAAGGAGGCGATAGGGCAGGCGTTCCACATAACATCGGACGAGTCGATCCCGTGGAACCGGATCTACATGGATATCGCAGATGCGCTGTCGTCGGAGCTCGGCAGGACAATCACTCCGGTGCTTCATCATGTGGCTTCCGACACGATTGTCAGGGAGGCGAGGGCGTTCGGCTACGACATGGAGGGGAACCTTACCGGCGACAAGTCCAACAGCGTGGTTTTCGACAACTCCAAGGTGAAGGCTCTGGTCCCGGAATTCAAGGCAAAGATCTCGCACAAGGAGGGTACCCTCAGGGCCGTGAGGTACATCCTGGCCCACCCTGAGCTCCAGGTGGAGGACCCGCAGTTCGATTCCTTCTGCGACCATCTGGCGGAGCTTTAGGGTTGCGGGGTAGTGGCGGTAAGGGTCCGCGTGATCCCTGGCAACACAGAATACCATCTTTTGCGTAAGAATGTTGCTTTTTAAACATTCCCAAGTGGAAATCCGGTAAAAATGTTGCTTTGTGCCGTCCCGGCTCCTGACTGCCGCTCCGCTTCGAGTCCTACCGATCGCCTATAAATGACAAAAGACCGGACGAAATCCGGTCTTTTCTCATTTCGGGGCGAAAGGACTCGAACCTTCGATATCCTGCTCCCAAAGCAGGCGCCCTAGCCGCTAGGCAACGCCCCGTCGCATGATGGAGTATATGCAATTGACCATTGAAGGTCAATATTGTACTTTTTCCAGTATGGGTGAAGAGATACGACATAAAATCAGACAGATCCACGACATACTCGACAGTGTCAGCCCGGCGGACATCACCTTCCTGGAAAGGCGGGATCCGTTCCGCTTCCTGATAAGCGTCATACTCAGCGCACAGACAACGGACGAGCGTGTGAACCAGGTCACACCGGAACTGTTCGACCGTTATCCCGACGCCCCTGCGCTTGCCGGTGCCGACATCGATGAAGTGAAACGGATCATCCATCCCACAGGATTCTTCAATTCCAAGGCAAGGCACATCATCGACTGCGCCGCGGCCATCACGGGAAGGTTCGGAGGCGAGGTTCCACGGGAAATGGACGACCTCCTGACACTTCCGGGCGTCGGACGCAAGACGGCCAACTGCCTGCGTTCCAATATCCTGGGTCTTCCCGGGATCGTGGTGGACACGCATTTCTCAAGGGTCGTCAACAGGGTGTTCGGCCTGGGAACACGGGATCCCGGCAGAATCGAGACCTTCGTATGCGCGAATCTGGACGAGCGGTTCTGGAACCGCTTCTCCATGACGGTCAACCTGCACGGAAGGACGACCTGCCACGCCTCCGGCCAGGAGTGCGGAGCCTGTCCGCTCCGGACCCTCTGCGCGGAAAAAGATGCAGTGTAATGATGTAAGGACAAACAGAAAGGGCTGCCGGTCGGCAGCCCTTCATGAATCCGTCCGGTATCCCGGTGGTCAGTCGATGACGTCGATCGTCCTGCGGATGACGGACAGGTAGAAGATGTAGCTGACGATGCTCGCGATTCCGCCGGCAAGCGCCAGGATGAGGGTGACGGAACCTGCGGCATCGGGCTTCTTGGCGTAGAAATTGTTGAGGAAGTTCAGGACGACCGAGATGGCCCAGATGACGATGATCACGACCCTTGCCGTCTTGCAGGACGAGACGAGTCTGTCCTTCTTCAGGGCCTGGGCGATGTTCATGCATCCGCAGATGACATAATAGAATACGAACAGCTGGCAGACCTCGCTCAGTGACGACAGGTAACCGGCGATGCTGGGGTGCTTTGTCTCGAGGATGGATGCCACGATCGATGCGGCGACACCCATGACGAGTGTGATGAGGGCGTTCTTGAATCCCTCGTCGTCTTTGGATGCACCGATGATTCCGACCAGGTTCAGGATGAATGCCACAATCGCCATGACAAGGGCGACGAGCATGGACAGCAGCGAGACGATGTCTGTCGTGTTGACCTTCGAGGCACCGGATTTCACCGCACTTCCGAGTACGACCATCAGAACCGCGGCGACGATTCCTATGACGGCCGCGATGATGGAAACGACTTCTCCGGCAAAGATCTTGCCGAGGCCTTTCCTTGCGTTTTCATACTTCATTTTCAATCTCCCTATCCGTTTCATGCGGATACTTTAATGCACTTGTTATGGCGGAATCATATAAATAAAACAATAAAAAGTAAATACGGGCCTGTTATGGTGGCGGCAAGGACTTTACATTCTTTTTGATTTCTGTTAATTTCCTAATGTTGCGCTTCCAATGGGAGCGTGGCGCCGACAAAGAAACTCTATTAAGGTGGAATATATCATGGCACGTAGATGTGAGATTTGTGGAAAGGGAACAATGGCCGGTAACGTGGTTACCAGAAAGGGACAGCCGAAGAAGAAGGGTGGTGTCGGTCAGCATATCGGTGTCACAACAAAGAGAGTCTTCAGACCGAACATCATCACAGTCAAGACAATGATCGGCGGCACACCGACCACAGTCAAGGTCTGCGCAAGATGCCTCAGGGCCGGCAAGGTCCAGAAGGTTGTCTGATAGTCCTTCATTCCTTTTGAAAGAAAGAGTCCCGGTTTCCCGGGACTTTTTTTTACACGACATCATCTGCAATGACACGATCTACATGACGCGTGTTGTCGGCAGGTTCCTGATGGCAAGGACAGTGCAGCAGCCCTGTCCGAACACGGCCTCCATGTATCTGAAGTAGGCCTGTGTGCGGTCTATGGGCACGTAGGCTTCGATCGTTCCCGCGAAACCGCCGCCCTGGACGCGGAAGGCACCATCGTTCCCGATGAAGGATTCGGCCATGGCCAGCGCCAGGGCTATCCCCTGCTCATCGTATGCTTTCGGACTGAAGATGTTCTGGAGGTAGCGGAAACTCGAGTCTCCGCTCTGTCTGACAAGGGAGAGATAGGTCTTGAAATCGTGCTCCTGCAGTGCCTTCATCATCGAATCCACCCTGTCGTTCTCGTTGAAGAAGTGGTGGGCACGCAGGACGGCCCTGTCGTTCATGACGGCCTTGCGCAGCTGTCCCAGGTTGTCCCTGAACAGAACCGGATCCACATCGCGCAGGTAGTCTTTCCCGAAGAACCGGGCGACTGTGCGCATCTCCGCCGGGATGGAGGCGTAGTCGGCGGTAAGGTCGGCGTGGTTGCCTCCCGTGGTTGTGATGACCAGGTTGAATCCGTAATCGGCGAAATCGCATGCGACCGGGGTTATGACAGGAGCCTTGGGATTCCTGAAATCGATACCGACGATTCCGCCGTTGGCGCATGCTATCTGGTCCATCAGTCCGCTGGGTTTGCCGAAATGGATGTTCTCGGCCTCCTGTCCCATGATGGCCAGGTCGGTCGTGGTGAACCTGTCGTCGTTGAAGAGCGAGTTGAAGATCGTCCCGACAAGGACCTCGACTGCCGCCGAGCTGCTCAGGCCGGATCCCTTGAACACGCTTGAGCACACATTGGCGCAGAAGCCTCCGGTCCTGCCGCCGCGGGATGCGAACGATGCGGCCACTCCTCTGATCAGGGCCTGAGTGGTCCCGAAAAGGGACTCGTCCACATCCGGATCGGAGATGTCGACGCTGATGGTTGGGTAGCCCTCGCTTGCGAATACGACCATATTCCCATCGGTCGGATGGACGGCCGCGATGGTGTCCAGATTGATCGAACCGGCGATCACCTTTCCCAGGTTGTGGTCGGTATGGTTCCCCGCCAGCTCCGTCCTTCCGGATGTTGAGAACACCGACTGCGCCCTCACTCCGAACAGCTTCTCATGTTCGTCAGTCAGGCTTGCGAACCTTCTTTCCGCCGCGGCCCTTGCCTCTGTGTCTGAGGAAGTCAGTCTTCCGTACAATCCAGCGATATCCATCGTCCAATCTCCTGAGTAATGATGCAATGGCATTATATATGGATTTGTCTGACGGGTACAGCAGTTTTCCGTTGCCGGATCCGGAAGGCTCCAGATAACCGATACCCGAGACGGGGAAAGGGGACTCATCCGAGGAAAGCCTTTCCAGTGTCCGGATGAGCGCCTTGGGATTCCAACCGCGCACCGAACCGAAAAGCGGGTTCATGATATCCTCTTGTCTTATGAGCATCGATTTTTTAACACCACAAAGCAGGAATGCGGCTATCGTATTGTCAAACCTGAACGGCCATCTCCTGACAAGCCTCACGATCTGCCGCCGTGCGGTCATCTCTTTCCTCTGCTGTCCGAGGCAGACATCGCACCCGGTGCATTCGTCCTTCTCCTGCCCCATGGCACTGAGGATGGAGCGTCGTCTGCAGGTCTCCGGCTGTCCGTCGCGTCGCGGCCTGAAGGTGTCCAGCACGGGGCTGTACGGCGTGTCCGTGACCATGTCGTCCGATGTCACCACCACCCATGCGTCCGCGATCTCCCCGTCACGTCCGCCACGCCCGGATTCCTGCAGGTATTCCTCGTATGAGGAAGGAAGCCTGTGATGGATGACCGTCCTGATGTCCTTCTTGTCCACGCCCATGCCGAACGCGCTCGTGGACAGTAACAACCCGTCGTGAGAATCCATGAACCATTTCTCCAGATCCTCGCGTTCCTCCCTCGAGAGCCCCGCGTGGTAGTAGCGCACCGGCATGCCGCGCGTTTCCATCAGGATGCGGATGCACAGGCGTTCGGTATCGCCCCTGGTACGGCAGAACACCACGGCCGGCTTCCGGCATGCGCGGGCAAGCTCGATCACCGCCTGTGTCCGGCTCAGGGTCGGGTACGACCTGTAGATTATGTTGGGTCTGTCTATGTCTCCCCTGACTATCAGGGGTCTGGAGAAGAACAGGCAGGACCTGATGTCCCGTATCGTCTGCTCCGTGGCGGTTGCGGTGAACGCCAGAACCTGGTGGGGCCTGAGCCTGATGACCGCATCGGTCAGCGACAGGTATGACGGCCTGAAGCCCTTGCCCCACTGCGATATCACGTGCGCCTCGTCGACGACGAGCAGGCTTACATGGAAACGTGAAAGCCTGTTCAGGACATATGTTCCGCTCAGGCTCTCAGGTGTGGTGACAACTATCCTTGTTCCCGAAGCGAGTCTTGCGAAGACCTCCTCACGCTGTTTCCATGTCTGCCCGCCGCGCAGGCACACGCAGGCTATGCCCGCCTTCCTCAGTCTGGCCATCTGGTCGTTCATGAGGGCCAGAAGCGGGTAGACGATCAGGGTTATCCCTTTGCAAAGCGTGGCCGGGATCAGGAAGCACAGGGACTTTCCGGTTCCGGTCGGGAGGATGACAAGCTGATGCCTGACCTGACTGCTGTCCTCCTGTTCCAGGATCCTCTGGATGACCAGGATCTGGTATGGCCTGGGCATCGTGATGCCGAATTTCTCCCGTGCGGTGGTGATTATCCTTTCAAGATGGTTCTCCATGCCCCTAAATACGGAAAAAGTGTCCGGAATATTGCGTTTTCGGAGAAAAAACTTGCCGGAATCGTCTCTTTTTTTGTTTTTCCCCGGCATCCTGTGCTATACTGATGTCGCTCGTTATACAAACAAGGGAAAAGAGTGGCTTCGGATGCCTGTCAGGCTACGGGGCCGGGAAGGGAACTGAAACCCCAGGGTGGAGGTTCCTTTTTCTTTGTCCTCTCACGGGAGGATCATGGTCAGCTGCCGCTTGCAGTCGCGGACGCTGACGCTTCTGTGGATGCCGCCGTCCTCGCCGTCGAGGGTCCATGCCGTGTCCTCGTCGGTGATGATTTCAAAGCTCGAGGATCTGGTGGACAATATCTCGGGATGGTCCATGTTTCCCGACATCAGAAGATCCAAAGCATGGCCGAATTGGGCGAGGTTCTTCGGTTTCTGGATGAACAACCCCTCCATAAGGCCATCTTTCAGCTCGACGTTCTGCGGGACGAGCTGCCTGAGGCTTCCGATCGTGAGAGAGTTCGAGATGCACCCGACAAGGAATTCCCCTGTGAATACATAGCGGTCCGACCTGATCTCCATGGTCCTGCACGAGGCCATCAGGTTCCTGGGGTCGGCGTATCTGAGGGCATTTGTCAGATATGCCAGGAACCCGAACGTGTTCTTGGCTTCCTGGTTTGTCGTGTAGGGGATGTCGGAAACGGCTCCGAACGCCGCGACATACGAGAAGTAGGTGTCCCCGAAAAGCCCGACATCTATGGACGTGCTTGTACCTTCCGCGGCTATCCTTGCAGCTTTCCCGATGTCCCTGGGGATCTTGTGGGAGGTTGCGAAATCGTTGACCGTTCCTGACGGTATGTAGGCGAGATCGACCGGTCTGGTGAGGTTCATCACGCCGTTGACCGCCTCGTGGAGCATCCCGTCGCCGCCCCCGACGATTATCCTCTCGTAGTAGCCTCCCCACTTGAGTATCTTCTCCGTGGCATCGCCCTTGCACTGGGTGGGGTAGATCGTGACCAGATATCCCGCCTTGGTGAGGATGTCGGTTATGGCGGAGATGTTGGCTATGATCTTGCCTTTGCCGGCATGGGGGTTGAACAGGAAAAGCGCTTTCTTCATGCGCTCAAGTATACCGTCAACAGGCCCGGACGGTGAAGTGGGGGTTCTTGTGTCCGACCGGTCTTATTCCTTGTTCGCCACCCATCGCAGAAGCATGGCGACATCGATGATGCCGATGGTGATGAGGATGCCGGCTCCGAATCCGAAGACCGCTATCAGGATTCCCAAAGCCGAAAAGCTGTCATGGTCCTTGGAATAGCTTCTTTTCGCCGCTATGCCGAATGCGATACTGAACAGTGATATCAAAAGGCCTACGACGACGTTGAGAACCATGATCCCTCCCCCATGGGAAACCGGTACACACCACACCGTCCTTTATGCTAATCTATGCATGTGATACCCGGTTTCCCGCATTGAATCATCTATGGTTCATAGTATGCCGGAAAAAGGATTGAATGTACAGTTTTGTAAACCGATTTATATATCGGTTGGCAATCAATCATTTATGAATCAAGGAGATGAAGCAATGTCTACTGAGAGAACGTTCATAGCTATCAAGCCCGATGCCGTCCAGAGGGGACTGATCGGGAAGATCATCGGAAGGATCGAGGACAAGGGCTACAAGATCGTGGCTCTGAAGATGGTCCAGGTTTCGGACGGGCAGGCCGCCGCGCACTATGCCGAGCATTACGGCAAACCCTTCTACCCGAATCTCGTGAAGTTCATCACCAGCGCACCGATTGTCGCCATGGTTGTCGAGGGTGACAACGCGATCAGCGGAATGCGCCAGATCATGGGGAAGACCAATCCGGCCAACGCCGAGGTCGGCACGATCAGAGGGGATTTCTCACCGGAGATGAGCTTCAACGTCATCCACGGATCCGATGGCCCCGAGAGCGCCGCAAGGGAAATCGCGATCTATTTCAAACCCGAGGAGATGTGCGACAGGTGGCAGACCGCCTTCGAGATCCTCAGGGACAAGATGAACGGCTGAAATCAGAATCCGACGAGCATGCCCACGGCGACGAACCACAGGAACATCGTGAGCATGCTTGCTATCGACGACATCACGACTATCTCATTCGCAAGGTCGGCATCCCCGCCCATGGCCACGGCCGTGCTGTAGGAGTTCACAGCGTTCGGTGAGGTCGCGAAGATCATAACGCTCACCAGATTCATGCCCCTGAGACCCAGTGCAATCGAGACCGGAAGGACCAGCATGGGCACGAACACCAGCCTGCCCAGGACCGCCCACGTGATGTGGGCCTTGTACTTCCTGATGAATCCGAACTCGAACGATGCCCCGAGCGCTATCATGGAAAGCGGGGTGGTGAGACCGCTGATCTTGGCCACGATACCTGTCATGATCCACGAGGGGATCACGATTCCGGTGATGTTCAGTACAAGACCGACCATGCTTCCGACAACCAGCGGGTTCGTCAGAACCTTGTAGAATATCTTCAGCGGCGAGGACGCGGCTCCCGTGTATTTCTCGAAGATGAACGCCGACAGTGTGTTGTTCAGCGGGACGAGGATCACCGCTATGACGGAGGCGATGCCGACGTTGCCGCCGTAGATGCTCTGCGCGATCGGAATGCCCAGTATGGCGTAATTGCACTTGTATATCCCCTGGATCATGACAGGGATCTGCGTCCTGTCCTTCACGAACCTGGGGACGATCATCCATGATATGACGAATACAGCGACGATGCCGATTGCGACGACAAGGACTGGAAGGAGCTCGACATCCTCCTTCAGGTTCGCCTTGTAGATGGTCTCGGCGCACATCACGGAGAGGAAGAACCTGAAGCAGACGATGTTCAGCTGCTTCGTGGCGGAATCGCTGAGATAGTTCCTCTTCTTGAGGAAGAATCCCAGCGCCATGTAGACCATCAGCGGTGCGAGCGCGATGGCTGAGATCCTGATCACATCCATGGTCAGCCGCCTATCGTCGTTCCTGTGAACGGCTCACCGTTGAGGATGGCGATCGTGTTCTCCGTGTTCCTTCCGTCGGCGCAGATGACGGTGATCCCGGCTTCCTGTGCAAGCCTGGAGGCTATGGGATCGAACGGTGCGTTCTTTCCCGGAACCCACTCGTCGCCGACCATCTTCCTGAAATCGGCCCAGGAGATGCTGTCGATCGGCTTGGCATCGGGATTCTTCCTCGGGTCGTCGGTGTAGACCTTGGCGATGTTGGAGAGGTTGACGATCCTGTCGGCACCGAAGCGCCTGGCCAGATAGACGGCATCGGTATCGGTGGAGAAGCCGGGTTTCCAGCCTCCTGCGACAAGGATGCGGCCCGTGAAGCCCACGTCATCGGCTGTCGGGTTCGTGACGACCGGGTCGGTGCAGAGCTTGCCGAAGATCGCCTTGACCAGTTCGGCGTTGATGTATGTTGCCTTGATTCCGATCCAGTCCTGTGCGGCGGCATCCTGTTCGGAGGGATCGGTCACGACCTCCCGGTATGCCTGCTGGTATACACGGGCGGGGGCTCCGCCTCCGCAGACGAAGATCAGCCTGTCTTCCGGATTGGCCGTAAGGTACTCCCTGATTCTTGCGAGAAAACCGGACAGGAAGGTGCTGTTCACCTTGTCCGGAGCGATGATCGACCCACCCACGGAAAGAACTGAAATCCTCATGATTTACTCCTCAATGGGAGATTCTATACATGGGAAAAGCGTTTTGCAAGCACATGAGGCCATTGTGCGGCTATTGTCCTCAACGAGTCCGGAATAGGTCAACTCATGACAGGTAGATGAGCCTTATGATGAAGTTTATCAACCTGGCGGGGAGGACCTTGGAGAGGAAGGCCAGGGCCTTGTAGTCCAGACCGACGGCGCAGCGTACGGGAGGGTTCTTCCTGCATGCGAGCTTCAGGAAAACCTTGGCCACGGAATCCGCGGGCTTTCCCTTCTGCTCGTCGCGTGCCATGTGCTCCACGGCACTTCGGCACTGCTCGTAGTACGGGGAGCCTTCCGGCTCGTCGCTCGTGCGGGCCTTGGTGAAGCCTGTCCTGGTGTCGCCGGGTTCCACAAGGGAACATCTGACGCCGAATCCGCGGGCCTCCATCCTGAGGGCCTGGGCATAGGCTTCAAGGGCGTATTTCGACGAGCTGTAGTGACTTTGATAGGGTATGGACACCAATCCGGCCACCGAACTGGTGATCAGAACAAGCGAGCGGGGGTTCTTCCTGAGTAGCGGGAGGAATGCGTTGTCGACATTGAGGACGCCGAAGTAGTTGGTCTCCATCTGGGCCTTGGCCCGATCGATCGGCGTCATCTCGGCGGATCCGCTGATTCCGAATCCGGCACAGTGGATGATGATTCCCAGCTCGCCCACCTTGGCGGCGGCGGAGCGCACCGACTGCGGATCCGTGACATCCATCTCCAGGGGGATGATGTTCGGGTTGCCGGTGCTTTTCGGATGGCGTGATGCGGCGTAGACGATGAAACCGTTCATTGCGAAAAGATCCGCGGTCTCCTTTCCGATCCCGCTCGATGCTCCTGTGACAAGCACTGTCTTCTGATATGGGCACTTGATGTTCATGCCGCCATTATACTCCAATCACGTCGCCTTTGGATACAGGCGTCCCCGCACGGCACATGCGCGTACGGGGACGAACTGGATAGAAGCAACGGCCTGATGAACCGACCGCCTGTCAGAACGGTGCGTCTGTGGTATCTGTTTCCGGAACATCCTCCCCGGACCCGCAGTCGGGTCCCGCATCCTCGAAATCCTCCGGACCGCCGCCGGTTTCCGGAGCCTCCGTCAGGGCATTGCCGTCCTGCACCGGGACAGAAGCAACCGTTTCCGGCTGCACTGCGTCCGTATCCGGAGTCTGCGGTGCCTGTGTTGCCTGCGGTGTCTGTGGCTCCCGTGCGGTTTCTTCCGGTGCGGGGACTTCCGCAGCCGTCCGTTCCTCCAGCGCGATGGAACTGTCGGATCTTGTCTGCAGCTCGCCCGGGATCCTGGTTGGCTCGGTGTTCTCGGATTCATCGGTCTTCTTCACCGGCTGGAATTCGATGTGCTCGGCGAGGATGGCGACCTTCTCGCGGCTGAAGCCTCCCATCGAGTACCTGATCTGCTTCAGGCGGCCGACTATCCTGATTCCCCTGCCTTTCTTCAGGAACTTGAGGCAGGACTCGGCGACCGGACCGGACACCCATACGGTGAAGAAGGATGCGTCCTGCACCCATTTGCCGTTCCTGCCGAAATAGTACCTGTTGTTCGCAAGCGACAGCCTGCATTGCGACGACCCCGTGACCTGGTTAGACCGCTCCGGATCCCTGATCAGGGTCCCTTCCATTAGGACTGTGTTCAGATTGTTCATCGGAACCTCCGTTCCAGGGGAGCGCCGGAACGTCCGGACAGCCGGACGCGCTTTCCGTTGGGCTTGTTCCCCTGTCACGGTCCTATACGTAAAAAGTGTCCGAAATATTGGATTTTCCCGAAACTTTTTCCGGGTTTTTTGTGTGTTTCTCAGATATTGTCGTTTATGAAGGCTTCCAAGACCCCCATTGTGGCCCCTCCGACGCGCTGGGCGACGGCTTCACCGCCCTTGAAGAGGATCAGTGTCGGGATGCTGCTGACGTTGAAGGACTCGGCGATTTCCGGGTTCTCGTCGACATCGACCTTGCCTACCTTGACCTTGCCGTCGTACTTGATCGCGATCTGCGAGACGACCGGGGCGATCATCCTGCACGGGCCGCACCATGTGGCCCAGAAATCCACGAGCACCGGGGTGCTGCTGTTTATCACTTCCTGCTCGAAATTTGAACTGTTGAGAATTACTTCGCTCATGTCTTGACTCCTTGTAATCCAATAATAACGGCGCATCGCAAAAACGGAAAGTGCGGAGGGGTGGGTTGGGACACGGAGAGCTGTTGCAGGTACTGAAAGAACCCTATGGAAATTAAAAAGATTTTTCATTCTTTCTTACGGCTTTGGTGTTGGACCGATATAACTCCGATATAACTGAAAAAAATTGTAAATCCTTACAAAATAAGGAGTTGACAAAACAGAACCCATGGCCTATAATCAAATCATCCAGGGCGGAAGGAGGCCGCAGGCCATCCTGTTCCGCACCATGGGGAATGAAAAAAATAAAAAGGAGGAACGTATGTCGGGAGAAGACAAGGCTGTGGGATTCTTCGGTGACCGTGAGGATTCGCTCAAGGCTTTCGAGAGTCTGAAACTCTATATAAACGATTTCTGTCCCGACGCGGTGATCTCGATCCAGGGATCCCTCCTTTCATTCAGGACCGCCGCCGGATTCGCCTATGTATCCCGTCCTCCGAAGGACGGTTCGGTCCTCTTCAACCTGGCCATCACCAACAGGAAGAGGATCGTCAGCGACAGGATAGAGAAGACCGTTCCGCCTGTTCCCGGGACGAGGTCGTTCGTCTACCACATAGGGATCAGGTCCGTAGCGGATATCGATTCCGAGGTCAAGGGGTGGATCAGGCAGTCCTACGAATATTCGAAACTGAATTACGCATAGGTTCCAATAATATCTCTTTCTCTCACGGGAGGTGCCGGATCCGGCACCTCCTGATCTTTTTTCTGTGTTTTTTTGGAAAACTCCAATATTCGGAACACTTTTTCCGTATATGCGGTCAGGAGGTGCCCCATGAACAGGAAGGTACTTGTCACATTGTCGTGCATGGCTCTGGCCGCGGTCATGCTTCTGGCTGTCCTCATGGGATGCTCGCATGACCCCGAACCGGAGGAGGTGTTCAACATCCTCGGTGGAACCGACGGCGTCTCACCGTCGCTGGTTTCGGTACAGCCCGTGTCGGGCTCGGTCATAAGGCTTGAGTTCAGCGAACCGGTGCGGGTCTACGGCAGTTCGTTCGAACCGCTGACGGCACGTGCGGACGGGAAGTTCATCTACGTCAGCCTTGACGCCTCGCTGAAGCCGGGAATGCAGTCCAGCGTCCACGGAAGGGTGAAGGACTACAGCGGCAACACGACCGGATTCACGATACAGGTCTGGGGATTCAACCCCGACCTGCCGGAGATCCTGATCAACGAATTCACAACCAAGGGAACCGCCAGGAGTCCCGACAGGACGGAGCTCCTGGTGACGGGGCCGGGCAACATCAACGGCATGACGCTTTACAACGGGGTCCCCGACAATTTCGATTCCTATGTCGTTTTCGGGGACATCGATGTCGCAAGCGGCGACATGATCGTGGTATGGTGGACGGAGGAGCTGCCGGATATCGTCGAGACAGAAGGGGTCGTGAACATCTGCGCCCAAAGCAGCGAGGGGCTTTCCTCCAACAACGGAGCGCTTGTCCTTTGCGGCACGCCATCGCTGGGTGCCGATGTCCTGGATGCGGTTGTATACTCGAATTTCGGATCGAGTTACAACGGATACGGCACCCGTTCGGCGATGGAGAGGGCTACGTGGGTCATCAATTCCGGAGCCTGGAAAGGGGACCCTCTGGACAGCACATCATCCACCGCCACCAGATCCATGAGCAGGCTTCCGGACGGCCGTGACAGCGACAGCAGCGCGGACTGGATCGTCACCGTCACGGGAGGGTCCACATTCGGAGGGGAGAACTCGTCGGAGGCCTACTGAGCAGACCTTCCGGGGAGACCTCCCGGAGAGGTCCGCCGAGGTTGAAACGCCCTGCGGTTTTTCCATATAATGGAAAACAAGGCGGCTTCCTTAAGGAAAGGGAACATGCCGCCATGCAGAATCAGGACAGACAGGCCTGACAAGGTAAGCGGTCTGTCCAAGGAGAGCCCTATGAGCATAGTGAAACCCCACAAACTGGGAATCATCACGGGTCCGGGTTCGGAATACCTATCCGGCATGATTGTGAAGCACCTCAGAGGTCTTTACAAAGAACGTTATGAAAAGCTATCCAAGAATCTCTCATACAGATACGGGATGAGCGAGGAGGAGATCCTCAGGAAGGTAACCTTCATAGACGACATAGGGAACAAGAAGATCCCGGCAGGAAAGTGCCCCACAGAGTTCATCTGCCCCAAGTTCGACATCCCGGTCAAATACACCAGGTTCCTCAACGGCGAGGTCAAGGCCGAGATCCAGGAGCCTGTCAGGGGAATCAGGATCTACATCATCTACGACGTGACCAACGACGTGCCCATGAAGATCAACGGTTGCGAGAATCCTGTCAGCTTCTCCGTCAACGACCACATCATGATGATGTTCACCATAGTCAATGCGCTGAACCTCGCCGGAGCCGAGAGCATCACCCTTGTGCTACCGACCTATCCGTATGCGAGGCAGCACAAGAAGAGCTCCAGGGAAGCCCTCACTGCGGCCCTGTTCGGCCAGATGTGCGAGGGCCTCGGGGTCGAGCGCATCATCACGCTGGACATCCACAGCAAGGAGATCGAGAACTGCTTCAGGAAGGTCCACATGGAGAACCTCCATGCCTCCTACCAGTTCATCGTGGAGCTCAAGAAGATCATAGACATCTCCGATCCGGACATCACGGTCGTCTCCCCGGATGTCGGCGCGGTCTCAAGGAACAAGTTCTACGCCCAGGTCCTGCACAGGCCGCTCGCAATGCTCTACAAGGAGAGGGACTACTCGATCGTCACCACCGGAGCCAAGAACACCAACATCAAGAGCATCAACCTCCTGGGAGATGTCTCGGGCAAGACGGTCATACTCGCCGACGACATGCTCGCATCAGGCGGCACGATGCTGATAGCCATGAAGTACCTCAGGGACAAGGGCGCGAAGAAGATCATATGCATCACCAGCCTCCCGTTCTTCAACGGGAACGCGATCGAGACCTTCGACAAGGCCTACTCCGAGGGAGTGTTCGACTACATCATCGGAACCAACGCCGTCTACCACACGGACAACCTGCTGTCAAAGAAATGGTTCATCCAGACCGATGCCAGCGAGCTCTTCGCGCGTGTCATAAACAGACTGCACCACGGCAGGGGAATAAGCCCGCTGCTCGACAACAGGAAGATCGTCCAGCGTCTGGTCGATGACGTTCAGAACGCCGCCGCAGAGGGTAGGGAGGACAACAACGATGGAGATATCGAATAGGATCCGCGGTTTCCAGGCTTCCCCGATCAGAAGACTCAGCCCGTATGCCAGGGCCGCCAAGGCCAGGGGCATCAAGGTCTACCACCTCAATATCGGTCAGCCCGACATCAAGAGCCCCAGGGAGGCTCTCGAGGCGATCCACAACTACCCGAACGAGATAATCGCGTACGGCGAAAGCGACGGGGACCTCGAGCTCCGCAAGGCCGTCGTCAGGTACTACGGCGAGAGTGTCGGAGTGAACATCTCCACCGACGATGTGCTGATCACCACCGGAGGCTCGGAGGCGATCCTGTTCTCGCTCATGACCCTGTGCGACCCGGGCGACGAGGTCATCGTCCCCGAGCCCTACTACACGAACGTGCACTCCTTCGCAAGGATGGCGAACGTCAGCATAGTATCCGTCACCAGCCTGCTTGAGGACAACTTCGCCCTTCCTCCGTTGAGCATGATAGAGGAGAGGATCACCAGCAAGACAAGGGCCATCCTGCTCAACAGCCCCAACAACCCCACCGGCCACATCTACAGTCCGGATGAGCTGCAGGTCATCCTGGACATGTGCGAGAGGCACGACATCTTCCTGATCGTGGACGAGGTCTACCGCGAGTTCTGCTACGACGGGCTCAAGTTCACAAGCATCCTGAGCTACGAGAAGTACGCCGACCGCGTGATCTGCATAGACAGCGTCTCCAAGAGGTTCTCGATGTGCGGAGCCAGGGTGGGTGTGCTGATCTGCCGCAACAGGAACGTAATCCGCGAGACGCTGAAGCTGAGCCAGGCCCGCCTGTGCTCACCGACAGTGGAGCAGTATGCATCGCTTGCCGCGTTCGGTGCGCCGCCTGAGTACCTGGAGAACGTGAAGAAGGAATACGAGAAGAGAAGGGACTTCATCGTCAAGGCGCTGGACTCGATTCCGGGAGTCAAATGCTCGCGTCCCAACGGAGCCTTCTATCTGATCGCAAGGCTTCCCGTGGAGGATGCCGAGAACTTCTCCATCTTCATGCTGAGGGATTTCGACTACAACGGAGAGACGGTGATGCTTGCCCCGGCCGAGGGTTTCTATGAGAGCAAGGACCTTGGCCGCGACCAGGTCAGAATCGCCTACGTCCTGAACACAGAGGACCTTGAGAAGGCTTGCAGATGCCTCAAAGAGGGTCTGAAAGCCTACAACAACAGGGAAATCTGAGAAGTCAGACCAGTTTCAGGATATCGTAAGGATTGCCGATTGTTCCCGCTTCGCCGGGTTTGTATCCGAATCCCCAGCTTACCCGAATGCAGTCGCATCCGGCATCCACGGCACCCTTGGCATCTATCGGGGTGTCTCCCACAAGCACGCATTCATCAGCGCCGAGACCCAGCCTCCTGAAGCCGTCCTTCAGGAGGTCGCCCTTTGTCATTGTGCCCACGAGGTCTATCCCCAGCTGGACATCGAACAGGTCCGCGACGCCGAAGTCCCGGCACATCCGCTGCACAAGGTCCTCGTTCTTCATGGATGCGATGCCAAGGATGTGGCCTCTGCTTCTGAGTTCGTGCACGACATCAAGGATGCCGGAATAGAAGTGTGCCCTGAGGCGGCCTTCGCGCATGTAGAATTCGTGATAGGCCTCGCAGAGCCTGTGGATGACATCCTCGTCCCTGATTCCGAACGTCAGGCGGAAGCAGTCTCCCAGCGGAGGTCCGATGAACACGTTCCAGTCCTCTATCTCGGGGATCGGGATCCCGACTGTCTCCATGGCATGACGGCCTCCTGCGAAAATCCCGTCGGATGTGTCCATCAGGGTTCCGTCGAGGTCGAAGAAGACGGCCCGGTATCTCATTTGCCGCGCCTCTCCATGAGCCGCATGCCGAGTTTCTCGACGATCTTCCACTCCCAGTCGGAGTAGCTGGACCTTCCGATCCTTATGAAGTCGGCCTTGATGAATTGGCCGGAGGGGTCATAGTAGAGCTCGAGCGAATTCCAGGTGTCCTTTCCGGAAGCGTACATGACGGCTCCGATGTTCTCGCGCCTCTGGATGGCCAGCATCGGGTCCTGGGTCTGGGAGAACAATGCGATGGAGATGTTGGTGTCGGGGATGGCGAACATCTTGTCCTTGCCGTCGATCAGCCAGGACTTGCGGGCCATCTCTATGAACTTCACGATCTCCTCCTTCTGCTGCGTCGGGCAGCCTGAGAAATAGACCGTGATCGGATTGGCCTTGGACGGAGAGAACCTGAGTATCAGGTCCAGCATCGGGAATTCCTTGTCCTGAGGTGGAAGCTCTTCGGGTTCCGGTTCGGGCTCGGGTTCCGGCTCAGGCTCGGGCTCCGGCTCAGGTTCCGGCTCCGGTTCGGATTCGGGCACGGATTCCGGTTCAGGTTCAGGCTCTTCTTCCGGAAGTTCCGCCGGCTCCTCCTCATCCTGCGGGAAGCTCTGCTGCATGACAGGATTGGTCTTCGGTTCAGGTTCCGGTTCTTCAGCCGGCTCTTCGGTACCTTCGTCCTCATCGGAATCGTCAAGGATGGAGAACAGGGATGCTCCGCTGTACGGATCTGGTCCGTCGTCCTCTTCCTCCTGCTGTGCCGGGGAATCCTCTTCATCCCCATCGTCATAGGGGAACGCATCCGATTCCTGTTCTTCCAGCATGGGATCCGCCTGGAAATCCGAGGATCCGGCCTCCTCCAGATAGTCGTATGTATCGGGGCTCACCAGGGCGTTGTATCCGGTTTCCGGTTCCGGCTGCGGCACGGGTCCGGGCACAGGCTCGGGCTCCGGCTCGTCCTGTGATTCCTCTTCGGACATCTCGTAGACGTCGTCCTCCCGGGTCTCCTCCGTCTCGGAGGTGTCTTCCTCGAACTCGTCAGGGTATTCGTATTCGTCGGTTTCCTTATACGCCGAGTCATCGTCCTCGTTGGAGGATGCGGTCTCGTCCTCCTCGCTCTCTATCTCGTCATCCTCGTCGAACATGGACTCCGGTTCGTCCTCGGGTTCACCGAACGGGATGTCGTCCTCCTCTTCGGAAGAGGCTTCGGTCATTTCCGGTTCCGCGATGACTTCCTCCTGAGCCGGTTCCTCCGGCGTATCATCAACAGGCTCCGGCTCGGGTTCCGCCACCGGCTCCTCAACAGGCTCCGGCTCGGGTTCTGCCACAGGCTCCTCAACAGGCTCCGGTTCAGGTTCCGGCTGCGGAACGGTTTCCTCCGCTTCCGGCTCCTCCGGTGTTTCCTCCACAGGCGGTATGGCGGCAACCAGATCGGCTATGGCGGGAACCACACGGTCCAGGCTGTAACGGGTGACGAAGCTGTAGTAGCTTCCGCTGTATCTGATGAACGGGGTGTCGAGGTACGGAGTGCATGAACCGATGATGCCGTAGTGCGACTGGGGAAGCTTCTCGTCCCTGCGCGGCTGGGCCGCGAGCCTCCGGCAGATCTCCTCGTCAAGATCCGTGGTCCTTCGGACATCGAAATCAGTGAAGCCCCTGGCCTTGGAGGTCTCCATATCGATCAGCGTGAAGAACGCGTTGTTTATCCCGTCATCCAGGCATACGTTCATAACGGTGTCCCTTGGGAAGACTTCCCTATGGATTCTTTCACGTTCTTCCATCATGGAGACATCGTCCAGCTCTCCTTGCGAATGCCTGAGCAGGATCTCGTAGTCGATCAGCCTCATGGTGGACTTCACGTTCTCAAGCATGAGGCGGTGCAGGTTCCTTGCGCATTTGCCTACAGCCGGGTTCTCCACATCCGTCGGTGCGAAGTACGAGACCTTGCGGAATACGGATGCGTGGAGGAAAACCATGAGACAGTCGGATGCGAGTGCGGAGAATTCATCGGAACCGAACGAGGACCTGTTCAGGGCCACGTGCCGCAGAAGGCTTGCAATGTTGAACCTTATGGATTCCTTCAGCAGTTCGGACCTGTACATCTCTATGTATGATATCTGCTTGCCGATGTTCTTCTGCAGTTTCTCGGCAGAGATCCCCGTCATGTCATTGAGGTTCCATGGAAGATAACAATTCATTGCACACTCCGTTTCATAAACCTGATAACTCAGGATAAGTATGTCACAATAAAATCAAATAATGTAGCATCTCCCCTGTTTTTTTTGCCGAATATGCTCCATACTTTCCGGGTGCTGTATTTCTGCGTCAACTGCATGGCATCCTCTGAAGAGGATGTCGTCAAAAGGATAAACAGATGCCTCACCGACACCCTGGATGAGGATTTCCTCGTCTGGCTTCCCATGAAGGAGGTCAGGGAGAAAAGGAGAGGGGTCACCGAGATAGTGAAGAGGCCCATGTTCTCAGGCTATATCTTCATGTTCTGGGAGGGGGACGACGAAAGGCGGTTCCCGATAATCGACATCAGGCGCATGCCAGGTGTCACCAGGATACTGGGCTATGACGACGGCTCGCATGCACTCAAGGGCAGGGACCTGGAGTTCGCACGCTGGATACACATGAACGGCGGTTTCATCAGGCAGTCCAAGGTACTCTATACGGAGGGTCAGCGCATCCACATCTGCGAGGGTCCGCTGCGCGGTTTCGACGGCAATGTGGTCAAGGTGGACAAGCACCACAAGCGCATAGTCCTGAGGTTCGAGATAGGCGGCAATACGTCGGATGTGAGTTTCACCGTCGAGTTCCTGAACAGCAACATCGCCGCTTATTCCGAATCCTCGGCAAGGGCCTGAGACAACCCGTCAGTTCTTCGTTCCGGTTTCCGCGCTTTCGGGAACGGGCCATCCCAGGGCGTTGTACACCATGGCCCTGTCCTTCGCCGCCCTGGCGCAGGTGAAACGCACCTCATCGTCCCCGAAATAGAGTATGAAGCCCTTCCTGGCCGGGAGGACCTTTCCGAATCCGACCGACGTGACTTCCGCGATGTCCCTGGACCAGGCTTCCCTGCACGGGGTCTCGCTGTGGACCTTGTCTTCCGTGCGCTGCATCAGGACCAGTCTGCCGCCGGTGACGCAAAGGCGTCCGCGGGTGAGGTCCGCACCCGAATCGGCCGGGATCCTCCCGACGTAGAACTCGTGCTCCGGCATTCCGCCCAGCACCTTCTCCACATCCTTCCTGCTTACCCAGAACATGGCGAACCAGTACAGGACCACAAGGCCCGTCATGGACATGAACATTGGGATGAGCGCCCATCTGGGCAGGTACGCGGCGGGGATGAAAACAATGGCGGCGAACTCCGCGAGAATCAATATCCTGATGACGTTCTTCATGGTTCCGATGATAGCCTTTATGGCCGCGGATTTCCAGCCGCTTCATGTCTGATAAGTACGGAAAGCGGAAAACAACACAAAATAACCGGACTTTCCTTTGGTTTACTCCAATATTCGGGACACTTTTTCCGTAATGGCTCAGTGCATG
>JBGUMQ010000010.1:0-20048 GCA_045116915.1 Sphaerochaetaceae bacterium
AAGCTACCCCAACCAGGAGGACGATGTCATGACCACTGCCGTGAAGATGGTGCTTTTCTGCTCCGCGGACCTGGACGACGAGACGGTCTACATGCTCACGAAGACCCTTTGGGAGAACATGGACGGACTATCAGAGTCGCAGAGCAGCCTCCGCGGCCTGACGGCGCAGGAGGCCGTGCGCGACATCGCGGGACTCCCGCTCCATGACGGGGCACGGCGATACTACAGCGAGATCGGAGTCCTCTGACGGCAACCGATTTTTCCCGATTGCAGGTTCACAAACGGCCGGCGGAACCTTAGAATTAAACAAAACAAAACAAAACAAAACAAACGGGAGGAGCCATGATGGACAACCTCAATCTGACCATGTTCAAGCAGTACGACATCAGGACACGGTACAACGTCCTGACCTCGATGCAGAAGGACAGGCTCTACAACGCCGTGGCGCTGTACATACGCGACTCGTTGAAAGCATCTTCGGTCGTTATCGGAAGGGACGCGAGACTCAACGTGCCGGAACTTGCCGAAGGTCTGGCGCACATGCTCCGCAAGGCGGGCATCGATGTTCTGATCAACCCCCTGCCGATTTCCACATGCCAGTTCTACTACACCTGCATGCAGTACCGCACAAGCGCCGGCATCATGGTCACCGCATCCCACAACCCCGCAGAGTACGTGGGGCTCAAGATCGTCGGCCCGGGTGTCGAGCCCATAGCGTTCGGCTGCGGACCCGACGGCGGCATAAAGCGCATCAAGGAGCTGTATCAGGCCGATGCCCGGGTGGATGGCGACAAACACGGGAAGCTCACCGTGGTCAACCACCTGTACGACTACATCGACTACTGCATGAAGCTCTCCGGAGTCACCGAGGGAAGCCTGAAGGGAACGAGGATCCTGCTGGAGTTCCTCAACGGAGCGGCGGGAACGGAGATCGCCCTTGCCTTCCAGAAGGCCGGAGCCGACCTGGAATGCAGGAACGTCGCCCCCGACGGGTTCTTCCGCCAGGGTGACCCGAACCCCATCATAGAGCCGTCGATAGCCCCGGCAAGGGCGGCCATGCGCGAGGGGGATTTCGACTTCGGCTTCTGTTTCGATGGCGACGGCGACAGGGTCGACCTCATGGCCCCGAACGGCGAGCAGATCGTCCCCGGCCTGAACATGTCCGTGATCGTGAGGAAGATGCTGGAGATCTACCGCGGCGGCAACACCGATGTCTACGCGGACGTCAAGGCGATCCCCATCGCCCTCTGCGAGATCGCCAGAAGCGGAGTCAACGTCCACATCATCCGCAACGGGCACTCTTTCATAAAGGAGAAGTTGCGCGAGAACTGCGACAGGGGCTATTTCGCCGCCCAGGAGGAGAGCGCGCACTATTACATGAACTACCCCTACGACCCCGACGACTACTCCAAGGGATGCGCCGCCATCGAGTCCACGCTCTTCATCGCGCTGCTCAGCGCCAGATGCTACAGGGAGGATCCTGCGGCCTACGAAAGGGTCTACAGGCTCCAGACATCGCTCTCACGCGTGCGTGAATGGCCGCTTCACTGCGAGGAGGCCCCGGAGAAGATGCAGGACATCATGGACGAGGTGGAAGCCAGGATGCGGGAGCTGGGTGCGACCGTCATCAAGGAGATGGACGACGGAAGCGACCTGGATGCCTGCCTCATGAGGTTCAACCTGCCGGAGAAGTTCGGCGCGGGATTCTCGCTGGATGACAAGAAGTGGGTACAGGTGGCCCAGAGGATATCCAGGAGCGAGGAAGCCATGTGCCGCTGGGAGGTGGTGTCGAACGACCCGGAGGAATGCGTCAGGTACAACGGCTATGTGAAGGAGATCACCGACAGATACGTGGACGCAGGATACGCACATTACTGATCCATAGGAAAGAATGGAAAATGAAAGAGCGGAAAACCCGGCAGGGTCTTCCGCTCTTCTTTTCCACCGTGAATGACGCGGTGTTCACTTCTTGTCGTCCACGACCTCGGCTTCCTCGACGATGACCGTGCCGTCGCCGGAACGCTTGCCGACCATGGCCACGACGGAGGCTATGACCATCGCGCCGCCAATGGCGATCATGACGATGGCCAGGATCCTCACGACCTTGTACAGCGTATCGACGGGTCTGAAGAAAAGGAGAAGTGCGATCAGGGATGTGATGACACCCTCGACGATGAAGTGCGACCTCATCTCCGTTATCCCGAACTTCGATGCCGTGGCGGCGTTCTCGAATGCGACTATGGCCGAGAAAACAAGGCCCACCGCAAAGACATAGACCATTATCGTCAGCGCAGTCTCAACCGCGAACAGAGCCACAAGAACGGCCGCGCAGCCGATGGCCACCGACTCGATTCCCTTGACCATCGCAAGGGTCCTGGTGGTTTCGGTGTACTTCCACTTCTTCATGCCGTTCAGCGTGTACAGACCGTCGATGAACGTGCCGATTCCGGCGGCGATCATGACGATCTTCATGAATGAATCCGTATGGACCATGACAAGGATGCCCACGGCCAGGATCACGGCTCCGGCCAGAAGCATCTTGATCAATCCCTTTCCCCTGATGTTCATGTGTTTTCCCCTTATTTGAAGCCTTCCAGGCTCAATTCTCTATCGCGTATGTCTCGACATTGAAGATGAGCAGCGAGTTGGGCCCGATGCTCGAGGTCATCATGTCGCCGTATCCGAGATCCGGATGGATGTAGAAGATGTAGTGCGATCCCATGGGCATGAGCATGACGCCCTCCTTGAAACCGTCTATGACGGAATCCATGGGGAACACGGCGTGCTCGCCCCTGTCATAGGAGCTGTCGAGGACGGTACCGTCGATCAGCTTGAGCTCGTAGTCCAGCTCGACGCTGTCGGTCTCCGATGCCAGGGCGCCGTCACCCTGCTTCATGACCTTGTACTGGAGTCCCGACTCCGTGGTGTGGACACCTTCCCTGACCGCATTGGCGGCAAGGAACACCTCGGCTATGCGTAGGTTCTCCTGTGCTAGGGCCTCCGTGCGGGCCTCGAACTCCTCGGGATAGACCGTGAGGAACTCGTTCAGCTCGTCGTAGCTGAAGATCAGCTGGTCGTAGTAGGCGTCGTACACACCCAGGAATCCGAAGTACTCGTCGGCCTCCGGGAAGGTGTAGTACTGGTAGTAGTAGAAATAGTCCATGGCGTAGTCGGCACCGTAGTTCTGTGCACACAGGACTCCGAGCGCATAGCTGAACTTCTCGACAAGCGTCTGTGGGACATCGTCCTCCAGGACATCCGTATCCGCGAAAACGATTCCGAATGAAAGGAGCGCCACGATCGTTATGGCGATTATCTTCTTGAGCATTCCGCTTCTCCTCCGATAAAGGTATTACAAGAATATTAACGTTTGGATATGCGTTTTTCAATCTTGCACATCAAAACTACACAAACCAGACCCAGCAGGGACCCCGTCAGGGACCCCATGGCGTCTATGAACATGTCGTACAGTGCGAAGGTCCTTCCGAAGAACGGCTGGCAGAGTTCCCCGGCACAGCCCACGAGCGTGGCCATGAGGACCGCCGACAGCATGGGAAGGATGTTCCTGCCCATCCACCTGCGCCTGGCGAAATCCGCGTAGCAGATGAAGATCAGGAACCCCAGCGCGGTGTATGCGAGGAAGTGCCCAAGCTTGAAGCTCCCGGTGAAAACCTCGGCCAGCTGCACGTTCGAGCCGAACGTGTAGTAGGCTATCACACCAAGGACAACCAGAGCCAGAATGAAACAGATGATCCTCACCGCCTTGAACACAGATCCCCCTGCCTGAAGCCGTGCTGCGTCATCGTATCCTCCAGTTCCCGCAGGAACCTGTTCTTGTCCGGAAACAGCCTGGGACTTGCAAGCCTATGGTTCGGAGTCTCGCACATAAGGCGCTCTATGACAATACCGTACGGGATGCGTCTGAGTATGTATATCGTGTCCGCGATGTGCCTTGTCATGCACGGGGTCGTGACCTCGCCTTCCAGGAACATGTAGTAGAGCCGTGTCCCCGCCGCCACATTGAGGTTGTGGATCTTCAGTGCGTCGGGGCGGACATCGTTGATGACCTCCACGGTCCTGTCCAGATCCTCCCTGCCCTCTCCCGGGAAACCCGTCAGGACATGGACGCAGAGCTCGAGCCCGTGGCGCCTGACTGCCTCCGCGGCACGGATGAAGCACTGCACGTCATGTCCGCGGTCCATGGCCCTGAGGATGCGGTCGCTCCCGCTCTGGAGTCCGAGCTCCACGCTGACAGTCCCGCATCTCTCCCGGTAGGACGCAAGCAGGTCAAGCTTCTCATCATCCAGGCAGTCGGGCCTTGTTGAGACAATGAAGCCCTCCCAGTCGTGCAGCGATACGGCGAAACCGTACAGTTCCCTCAGCTTGTCCACCGGGGCGAACGTATTGGAGAACGACTGGAGATATAGGGCGAAATGATCCGTCCTGTAGCGCCTCCGGATGAATTCCATCCCTCTGTCCACCTGCTTCCTGATGTCCTCGAAATCAAACGAGAACGGATTTTCCGAACAATCCGATGGAAAGCAGGATATCGAATCGATGTCATCCACAAAGGCGCTGTCATGACGGAACGAGCTTTCAGCCCTTCTGAGCCAGGCGGCCCTGGCACCGTGGCTGTCGCAGTAGACGCAGCCTCTGCCCTGCGGATCGCGCATCCTGTTGGGACATGTGAAGCCGGCATCGACACCGACGCGGAACACCCGGTGCCCGTATCGTCCTGCCAGGCTGGAGGAATAGCTGTTGTACGGTTTCTCCTGCATGGACGCTCACTCCAGGCGGCTGTCCAGGATCCATCGGTTGCCGTTGACGAACGATTTGAAGTCCAGGTCCTTCTTGGCCGGAAGCTGCAATGATGTGATCCAGAGGATCCCGTCTGCGCAGGCGACCCCTATGCCCCTGTCCTTGCGCATCCCAACGACCGTCCCCGGGGCGGGAAGGTCTTCCGCCGGCTGCGCGCAGATGTCATCGAATCCTCCCCACACGCCTGTCACGGCGATGTCCCCTCCGTTGATCCGGGCCCAGGCCTTGGGCCACGGGCTGCAGGCCCTGACGGTCCTGTGGAGTTCGGCCACGGTGCGGTTGAAATCAAGGACTCCCGTCTCGCGGGTTATCATCGTGCAGTAGCTCGCCTCTCCCGTCTGCGGGACCGGAGAGACGCTTCCGTCGACTATCCTGCCCAGCAGTGACGGGACGAAAGATGCGGCCTTGAGCGCTACCGTTTCGGACAGGCTTTGCGTGGTCTCGGTTCCGTCCAGGGCGAAGGACTCGGTCGCCCAGATGTCGCCCTCATCCATCCCGAGTCCGAGATTCTGAAAACTGATGGTGGCCTCTTTCAGACCCGAAAGGATGGAAAACTGTATGGGAGACGGTCCACGGAACATCGGCAGCGCCGACGGATGGACATTGAATCGTCCGTTGGGGAACAGATCCAGGAACTTCGGACCGAATATCCGGCCGAACGCGAAGGAGATCAGCGTGTCGGCTCCGAGCCTTGTGACCTCTTCCCTGGCCTGTGTCCTGAGGCTGTCGAACTGGAGAACCGGAAGCCCCAGTTCCATTGCGGCGGCCTTCACGGGGCTTGGCACAAGCCTGCCCGACCTTCCCACGCTTTTGTCCGTGGAGGTCAGCACGCCCGCCATATCGAAGCTCCCGGCAAGGGCGCGCAGAAGAGGCACGGCAATTTCAGGTGTTCCCGCGAACAGTATCCTGGGTTGTCTCACTTCCTTCTCTTCCTGCTCTTCTTTCCGTAGTCGCGGAGGACCTTCTTCTTCTCCTCATCGCCCAGATGGTCGATGAACAGCACACCGTCCAGATGGTCGTACTCGTGCTGTATGACCCTTGCCATGAGGTCGGAGGCCTTGTACGTGAACTCCACGCCGTAGGCATCCTGGGCCCTGACCACGACCTTGGAGGGTCTGACGACATCATGATACACGCCGGGAACGCTCAGACAGCCTTCCTCGAACGGGTTGGTCTCGACCGAATAGCCGATGATCTCGGGGTTTATGAACTCCTTCTTCGTACCGTCGGGGAGGGAGACGATGAAGAACCTCCTGTCCACACCCACCTGGGGCGCGGCAAGGCCGATGCCGTCGGCGTTCTCAAGCGTCTCGTACATCGCGTCCAGAAGCATGCGCAGCGCGCTGTCGAATTCCGTGACGGGCTTGCATTTCTCGCGAAGGACCTCGTCACCAATCTTTACAATATCAAGCATGGCTCAAATATAGTGAAACAAAGGCGCTGATGCAACTCGGGGGGGGCGATGTCCGTGAGCAGACTCACATGAGGTCCACGGGATCCACATCGATGTCCATCATCACGTTGTGCGGGATCCTGATGTCGGAGGCGACCCTCGCCACCGCATTGAGCATCCCGGCAGGGGCCGATGCCCTGAGCAGTATCTGGAACCTGTAGTTCTCGCGGATCTTCTCTATGGGGCATTCGTTCTCCCCGTAGACCTGGGTGTCGCGCACCTCGCTCCTGAGACGTCTCGCCAGTTCGGATGCGAATGTCCTGGCATCACGTGCCGACGGCGACCTCACCACTATGTTCACCATCCTGGAGAACGGAGGGAACCCTGTCTCCCTCCTTATGGCCAGCTCCTGGTCGAAGAACCCCTCCACATCCCCCTTCACGGCGAACGTTATGGCCGGGTTGTCCTTCATCCTGGTCTGCACCACGACCTCCCCTTCCGAGTCGGCCCTTCCGGAGCGGCCGGACACCTGCACTATGAGGTCGAACGTCCTCTCCTCCGCCCTGAAATCCGGGATCAGCAGCCCGCTGTCGGCCATGATTATCCCGACAAGCCTTACGTTGGGGAAATTCAGACCCTTGGCGACCATCTGGGTTCCCAGCAGGATGTGGATGTTACCCGCCCTGAACTCGTCCAGTGTCTTCTGTATTGTGCCGCGGTCGCCCGAGACGGTGTCCGTATCCAGCCTCGCCACCCTGTACAGGGGGAAAAGCCGCTGCAGTTCCTGCTCCACCTGCTCGGTCCCGAAACCCGAATACATCACATCCATGGAGCCGCACTCGGGACAGACCGATACCGGACGCTGCACGTGGCCGCAGTAGTGGCACTGGAGGATGTTCTTCCTCTTGTGGTACGTCATGGCGACATCGCAGTGCGGACACTTGAGCTCATAGCCGCAGCTGCGGCAGTGGAAGTAGTAGCTGTAGCCGCGCCTGTTCAGGAAAAGGATTACCTGACGGCCGTCCGCCAGGGTCCTGAGCATCTTCTCCCTGAGGGTGGAGCTGAACATGCCCTCCTCTTTTGTCATGTCCACTATGTGCACGGCCGGCATGCTTCCGCCGCCGACACGGCTTCTGAGGTCTATCCTGACCATCCTGGACGGGTCCTTCATCAGGTGCCAGGCCTCCAGGCTGGGCGTGGCGCTTCCCATCAGGAGCTTGCCGTTGCAGTCCCGGATGCGCTTCTGGGCCACCTGGCGGGCATGGTAGCGCGGATTGCTGCCGCTCTTGTAAGAATTCTCGTGCTCCTCGTCGATTATTATCATCTTCAGATTCCGGAAAGGAGCGAAGACGGCGCTTCTTGCCCCGATTACAAGTCCGACTTCGGAACGCATTATCCTGCGCCACTGGGCTATTCTCTGGGAATCCGTCATTCCCGAATGGAGTATCGCCACATTGTCGTGGAAGCGTTTGGCAACCTGGAGGGCAAGCTGATGCGTGAGCGTGATCTCGGGGACCAGGTATATCACCTGTCCGCCCTGCGCTATCACCTGCTCGGCGCAGCGCAGGAAGACCTCGGTCTTTCCGGATCCCGTGACGCCGAACACATAGAACATCTGCCTGTCGGACTCCATGACGGTCCTGACCGCGTTCTCCTGCTCCGAGGACAGCACGACATCCCTGCGCGGCATGGCTTCGTCTGCGTCGAGGCCTCCGAACGCGGTGTCGCGCCTGCCTCCGGGGATCATGGTGTCCAGGACCTCGCCGCGGCTGGAGAAATAGAACTTCTCCATCCAGAGCGCCAGCTTGTAGTCGGAGCTGTCGAAAAGCGGCTCCTTGTCCACCACCTTCGTTATGGCCTTGATCTCGAAACCGCCTGCGGGCCTCTCGTCGGAAACGGACACGACATAACCCTGTATCTGCTTGCGGCGCGTTCCGAAGGGCACGCTGACCCTGACTCCGGGGACGACCTCCATGGAATCGGAATCGAAGCTGTATGTGAACTCAGTCTTCAGAGGGACGGGAACGGCGACCTGGGCGTAACGGACCATCAGCCGTTGCCGCCTGTCTGCAGTCCCAGGTAACGGGCCAGTTTCTTGAGGTCGTCCCAGACCGGACGCTTGAGGGAAAGGTCCCTCAGGACCGCGGCCGGATGGTATGTGCACATCATCGGGATGCCGTCGTAGAAGAAGAACCTCCCGCGCAGCGCACCCATCGTGGCATCGGGCTGACCGGTCATCAGGGTCGATGCCGGCTTGCCCAGACAGAGTATCGCCTGGGGGTTCACCAGCTGTATCTGCCTTCTGAGATACGCGTTGCACGCGCTCTTCTCATCGGGATACGGGTCCCTGTTCTGCGGAGGACGGCATTTGACCGTGTTGGTTATGTACACGTTCGTCTCGCGTGAGAGCGATATGGCGGCAAGCCACCTGTCCAGGTACTGGCCGGCCTTGCCAACGAACGGAAGACCCTGTATGTCCTCGTTCTCGCCGGGACCCTCGCCGATCACCATGACCACGGGCCTGTCCTTGCACCCGGTTCCGAACACCACGTTCTTCCTTGTGGTGCACAGGCCGCACCTGCGGCAACCGGCAGAGTCGGCAAGAAGCGATGCATACGACATGTGGAGCCTTTCGTCCTCATCCGTGGCGGACGGTCCCGGTGCGGAAGCCGGTGCCTCCTCATGGATCGTTGCGGGTTTCTCATCCGGAATAAGGGCGGCGGCGGTTGCGCCGAAGTCGCGCTTCTCATGCGCGGCCCCGCTGAAATCCTGTTTCAGGACATCCATGAAGCTGTCCAGAAGACCGTCCGTGCGGCCGAGGGCGTCCGAAAGGGCTTTCCTTCTATCATCGGTCGACATCTTTCCTCCCGTATCTCTCCTCGAACCACCGGTACTCCTCCGGGTCGTAGCTCACACGCCAGAGATAGAGTCCGTCCGACGGTGCTGTCCTGCCGGCAAGGATGCGTGTCCTGGACTCCAGCAGGACCCTGAACTCATCGGCCGTCCTGTTCTCAGCGCCATAATCCAGCATGGTGCCCATAAGAGAGCGCACCATGTGGTACAAAAACGCGTTGCCCGCAATCCTGAAGCACAGGAGCCTTGTCCCGTACATCGACTCATTCCATCCGAACTCGGCTTCATATATGTCTCTTACTTTGCTGGGACATATATCCTTGGAGCATGCGAAGGTCGTGAAGTCATGTGTCCCCACGATCTGCGCCGCATAGGAATTGAGCAGACCGATGTCCGGGAACTCCTTCAGGACGGTCACAAGGCCGTCCGTGAACGGGTCGTGCGGCTCACCGCACCTGCAGAAATACCTGTATTCACGCGCCATGGCGCTGTATCTGGCATGGAACGAGTTGTCCACATCCCAGCTGCGCCTGATCCTTATGCTGTACGGCAACCTGGCGTTCAGCCCCATGTGGAAGGCTTTGGCCGGGATGTCGCAGGTGTCGAACTCCACGTGCGCCACCTGTCCGTATGCGTGGACCCCGCTGTCCGTCCTTCCGCTTCCCACCACGTCGACGTTCCTGTCGCCTATCATCCGCACAACGGCATCGGTCAGCTCCTGCTGGACGGAGACGGCATCCTTCTGGCGCTGCCATCCGTTGAAGTGCCTGCCGTCGTAGCTGAGCTCCAGCGCGACGCGCCGCCTGCCCTCCGGGGCGGAGAACACCGCCGGGCGCTTCCAGTCCTCGCGTGCCATCACTCGTCTCCGGCGGACTCGAGGACCACCATGGCTATGGCAAGGGGCTGCTCGTGGGTCAGGCTCAGGTGTATGACGGCCCTGGGGGCGTTGTCCAGCGTGGTGCCGCACAGCGCCACGTACGGACGCCCGTCCTCCTCCTTGCGCGTGATGATCTCGTTCGGAACCACGACAGAGGAGAAACCCGTGCCGCGAGCCTTGGCATAGGCCTCCTTCACCGCGAAACGGGATGCCAGGAACTGCGCGCGCACATCCTCGTGGGCGTTCTCCAGCTCACGGTAGCGTTCGAGTTCCTCCGGGTTGAAGATCTTCTCCAGGACACGGCCCTGGAGCTTCTTCATCCGGTCTATGGATACAGCGTCTATACCCGTTCCCAATATCACGTGGACTCTCCGGAATAGGTGAAATAGACCTTCACCTGGGAAGGTTTCGTGTAGATGGAGATGACCGATGTGTCGATGTACTTCTCAAGCTCCCCTGTCTCTATCACCACCGGAGCGTAGTTCACGCCGTCGTGGTCGACGTTGGTGAAATCCGCGCTCACGGACATGCCCGACACGTCTATCATGTAGATCTGGTCCTCGGTGCCCTGTATCACAAGTTCCACCGTTGCCGGGATGTTGCTCTCGGCGGTGTAGTCCTGCGGAAGCGTGACGGTCAGGGGCAGCGTCATGGTCCTGGAGGTCTCTATGGAGTAGACGAGGACGAAATAGACCAGCACGGCCAGAAGGAAGCATATGATCTTGATCTGCCAGTTGTAGAAGACCTTCTGAAAGAACTTACTGCGCATCGTTTCTTCCCTCCTCGCCCGTCGACATCCTGATGTCGGTGTAGTTGAACAGCGACAGCAGCATGCCCTTTATCTCGTCATGCGAAAGGTCGTAGTAGAGGTTGCCGTTGCATGCCAGGGATATGGCTCCGGTCTCCTCCGATACGACGATGATGGCGGCATCGGATTCCTCCGCCATGCCGAGTGCGGCGCGGTGCCTGGTTCCGAAACTTGCGCGGATGTCCGTCTGGCCCGAAAGCGGGAGGTAGCATCCGGCCGCGATGATCTTGGGACCCTGGATTATCATGGCGCCGTCGTGGAGCGGAGTGTCGTGGTCGAACACGGTGACTATCAGCGCGCTGGAGATGTCCGCGTTCATCTTGGTGCCGCTGTCGATGATGTTCTTCAGCGCCAGCTTGCGGGGGAACACAATCAGGGCTCCGCGCTTGGACTGGACTAGGCGCTGGCATGCGCTGAGGATCGTCTCTATCTGTTCGGACGATGCCTGCACGCCACCGAGCCTGAACAGCCTGTTGCGTCTGCTTGCTCCGGGAGTGAACGTCCTTCGCAGCTCCGGCTGGTAGATGCACAGCAGCGCCACGGCCCCGGGGACCGCGCAGATGCGCAGCAGCTTCTCCATCACGGTCAGTCCCGCAAGCCGGCAGACCATGTACAGGAAGCCGAAGACCAGGACCGACCTGGTCAGCCTTGTGGCCCTGTTCTGGGCAAGGGCGACATAGAAATTGTAGAAGAAGAACGTGAGCATCAGTATCTGCACCACGACCCTGATCCAGTCAACGGTGGTAACCGGCATTGAATCCCCTCCGAGCGTGAATTACTGCAAATTATAATCCAATATACTTCAGATAGGAAGAGCCATGAGCCTGAGCGGCCGCGGTTTTTCATCCCGGCCGGACATCATGTCGGACCCGCACACGACGAGGCAGCTCTGCCCCTTGCGCGCGTCCTCCAGGATCTCCGACGCCACGGCACAAAGGTCATCCGCGGTCATGGAGAGAAGCAGCTTGCGCCGCCTGAGATAGCGTCTGTACGAGGACCCCGAAAGCACGCTCCTGAAGGCCTCGGCGCTCTTCGTCTGGGGCGAAAGCGGCCTCAGCTCCCTGCCCAGGATCGACACCACCGCGTAGGCGACCTCCTGCTCCGGGATCTCCTGCGAGAGGGATTCGAGGAACACGTCCAGCGTCCCGGATATCCTGGGGTCGCGGTACGACGAGAACACGAAAAGCCCCTCCATCCTGTCCACGTGGCTCTCCACCCCGTACGCCCCGTTGACACCCCTGACAACCGACCACAGATAGCCGGACGAAAGCACCGATGAAAGCAAGGTCGATGCCACGATGCTCCGCTCGTCATCCTTTGTAAGCCGTACTGTCAAAGCATTGAACGCAGGCCCGGACGGAACGGTGTAGACGACAGGTCTCTCCATCGTCCCCCGCTGCGGAAGAACGGCGTTCCTGTAAAAGTCAGAACTCCTTACAAACTTCCCGACCTCGAACCTATCTGCAAACGAGGAAACGGTTTGCATGAGTCTTTCCTCAGGAGCATCGCTGCCGGTGTGGATCTTCATCGCACGCTGTGTGAACACCTTGCGCCAGAGCTTCGTAAGCCGTCCGGACAAACCCTCCATCGGGACCCTTCCCTCGTCAAGGTCCCTGCGCAGCTGCACAAGATACAGCCACAGCGAGGTGCCGACGTTCAGCTCGCTCTCCAATGCGGAGGCGGAGTACACGCTGGAGGCTCCCAGCACGGCGTACGAGTTCCCGCTGTACGTGTAGCCGCTCTCGAACTCCGTTATCATGTCGGTCAGGGAGGCCCTGATCCTCGTCCCGTCGGACAGGTCGGGCTCTGTCAGGAGCTCCGCTATCAGGTCCATCGCGGCGGCGAAATCATCCAGCAGCATCTTGGACCTGACCACGACATGGGACGTGGGTTCCAGGTGCACGTCCCTGCCGGCGTTGGGGAACATGAAGAAGCTTCCGGTCAGCATCTTGATCAGGGTGCTGACCTCCCTGAAGTCATGGCGTCTTGTACCGCACATCTGCATGGCGCGGATGAGCAGGGGCAGCAGCTTCTTCTCCTCCAGATCCAGGTGCCTGGTGTCGAAGGCGATGTTGAGGTAGACGATGCCGCGAGTGAAGACGCTGTATCCGTAGTACCGTGCCCCGCCGGCGAGCCGGGTACAACTGCTGCGGTATCTGGGGATCCTTCTCGGAAGGTCATCTATGGTGATCCTTCCGATCGTCGCCAGGGCCTCCTCGGAATCGGGCTCGCCGACGAACCGGTTGAAGGCCTCCTTCTCCTCTTGTGTCGGCAGGCTCCTGAGCTTGAGCTTATCATCCAGCATCTCCCTGAGCCTTTCGTCGTAGCGGTCGTCGGACTCCACGCACAGCAGGCTGCGCCTGGGGTTGTCCAGCAGGTTCCTCTGCATCCAGGACTCGAAATACCTTCCGCCGGCGACCTTCTCCTTGAGCCGTCTCAGCCTTGCCATTGAGGCGACTCCGTCCTCCGGCCTGCCTCCCCTGAGCCAGCACCTTGCGGCCTTCATGCATGTGAGGATCCCGAACGGGACACCGTCCCCCGGGATCTCCTGCTCCTTGAACTCCAGGCGCTTGATCGCGGCCTTGACTACATCGTCGGGAAGACCGTCCCTGACGTACGACCGTATCCGGTCCATGAAGAAAGCCTCTATGTCCTTCTCCTTCCCCTCGCGGGCATGGCTGAAGCCCACGGAGAACGTGAGGACAGGGCACTCCACATCAGTTCCGCTGAGCGGGTGCAGGTCCTCCCCCAGGTCCGATTCGATTATGGCGTTGTACAGCGGCGCACCGGGATTGCCCAGGAGCATGTCCACCAGCACCGATGCCGTCAGTATCTCCAGGGGGTCGTCACCAGGCACGGTGAGCCAGGAAAGCACGACGCTCCTGGAATCCCCTGCCGGACATGAAGCCTCCGAATAGATAGGCTTCAAATCTTTTTGCATATAGCTTTCCGATTTCGGAACGATTTTTTCACCCTTGTCCCGGCCTGTCAGATACCTCTCCTCGAGCTTGCCCAGATACTCCCGGGCATCCAGGTTCCCGGACAGGAAAAGCCTGCAGTTGGACGGGCTGTACCACTTCCTGTATCTGTCCAGATATTCCTCATAGGTCAGGTCTACTATGTGGTACGGGTCGCCTCCGGAGTCGTGCTCGCACGGCGTTCCCCTGAACAGATCGCGGTAGATGCATGCCTGGACTACGGAGTCCTCGGTACTCCGGGCACCGCACATCTCGTTGAACACAACCCCGTCGAAATGCCCGTCGATGTCCCTGACACCTTCCTGCATGAACGATTCCCTGCGCAGGAGAGGGTCGAACACGGCATCGGCATATATGTCGAACAGGATGTCGAAATCCTTCTTCAGCGGGGAGGCGAACGGATACATGGTCTTGTCCACGAACGTCATGGCGTTCAGGAACGTGTTGGGGCTGGACAGCAGGACCTGCGAGAACGGGTCCTTCACGGGGAACCTGCGCGAACCGCACAGCACCGTATGCTCAAGTATGTGGGCCACGCCCTTGCTGTCCTCCGACGGTGTGTTGAACATGAAGCTGCAGCAGCACTCCTCGTCGTTGTTCCTTATGTGGAAGACCTCCATGCCCGTCACATCATGGACATAGAGATCCGCCACCCCGTTGTATTCGTCCATGGGAGTGGACCTGACCAGTTCAAACATATTGCGCCTTCACCAATGTATATGCTATATCCGCAAGATTCCTGAACGCACCGGAGACAGCCTCCTGTTCCGATGACGCGAACGAACTTGCATGGAGTATCTCGCTCTGGTATTCGACATGCTCGTCGCTGCAGCGGTATAGCGTGGCAAGCCCTTCCACGTTGGCGGCCACGATGCCGGTCCTGGAATCCACGATGTCCACCACCCCGGTCCTGACGACCAGGAGGTATCCGGCCTTGCTGCCGCTGTGGTTGAATTCGTAGCTGATGTCCGACTCGTCGTCCAGCGTTGCGTAGAACGCCATCGCATCCGCCCCGTCGGAGACGAACTTGGCCGTCAGGTAGTCGGTGATGTCATGGACACCGGTGACATAACCCAGCCCGTCGTGCTCGACGACACTCACGGCTATGTTGCCGCTCCTGTACGTCATGGCGTAGTCGAACCTGACCGATTTGGACTCAATCAGCTCCCTCAGGGCGGACGTACGTTCGCCCTGAGCCTTCTTATCCAGGTCCGCGATCTCGTCGGAGAGGTTCAGGCTGAACAGTATGCTCCCCGACCTGAGGATGGAGTTGTTTATGGAATTGAATGTGAACGTCCCGTCCTCACCGGAGATGTACGTGAAGCTGTCGGCGTACGCGCTTCCCCTGGTGTCCACGGCGGTATACGAGGCACGGACCTCGGCTCCCGCGACCGCGGACGATGCGAACATGCCCTTCCTGGACACGCCGACCACGCACACGGCCTCCTCCGGACGTGAGGAGATTATGGAGATGTCCATGGCCTGCAGAAGACCCGTCACGACGGGATAGAGCGATTCGTACGTGTATTCGTCATCGACCTCCTGGAGCTCCAGCCCCATGGCCATGGCCTTCATGTAGTTCTTCACGGCCTTGAATTCCCGGCCGGACTTCACATAGGCGTCTCCTTCCTGCACAAGGGAGGCGATCTCACCCGAAAGCGATGCCTTCTTCCTGTATTCCTCCGTCGTGGCGTCCTCCAGTATGGAGGCGTCCGCGACCGCATGGATGTAGTACTGGTAGTTGCCTTCGGCCGAAACCGTGCTGAAGGAATCCTCTATGTACAAGCCGAACTGGTTCAGCGTCCCCATGACGCTCAGCTCCCTGTACGCCTCCTGGCCGAATTCGTATCCCGTCCGCGTGGCGAGCTGATCCAGGAGGTCGGTGTAGGCCATGAGTTCCGCCTGCCGCGCCGCAGGTGCCGTGCCGACGGCGACAATGCCCGTGTTGCCCTTGCCGGCCCTGGAGTCCGGCATGTAGTACCAGTACGGGAGTCCGGACATGTTGGATCTGATCAGCGCCGAGATGGAACTGCATCCCGTCATCAGGACGATCAGAGCGGCTAGAGCGGCAACGACTGGGACAACGCGGCGTCTTGGCATCAGAAGCAGACCCCGATTCCGGCGTAAGGCGTCCAGAGCGATACCGAATCCGATGCCCGGAGCCAGCTGGCTCCGGCCTCCCAGCAGAAGGTCCCGATGTTGTGCCTGTAGCCGAAGCTGTAGCAGCTTGCGAACAGCACTGAGGACCCGATGGCCACACCTACGGCGCCGGTCCCGGTGAACTTCCCGTTCCTGACCAGCGTGTTGGCGGAATCCCAGAGCCGCGCCAGCGGAACCGCGACCTCGGCGCCGGCGAGGACCAGGGCCATCGTTCCGGTATCCCTGCCGTATGTGACGCCCGCCATTACAACAGGGGAGAACGGATACAGCGGTGTCGTCATGCTGAATGTTGCAAGTGCATGGTTCAAGCCGCCCCACGCCGTCAGGGTGAACAGCGGGCCGCGTTCCTCAAGACCGGAACCCTTCCGTATCTCAGCGACAGAGACGAGCCTGTCGAACATGACGATGTCGCCGGCCGTCTTCCTTGCTATCAATATGTTCCCGTCCGGATCGGTGAAGACCTGTCCGCGCGCGACCCCGGCCATGTCAGCCGACGAGACGTTGTTCCCGTAGACGTAGCCGACCGTGCCCGCATACAGGCTGCAGCAGAGGACCAGACAGAATAGAAGCGCGACGGAAAACCTTCTCACCTTATTCCGCCCATTCCCTGATTATGCCGATTATCAGATCAGTGCTTTCGTTCATGGCATCCAGGGCCGCCCATTCGAACCTGCTGTGGTAGTTGTGCCCTCCGGTATAGAGGTTCGGGCACGGGATGCCCAGGATCTGCGCGATGCGCGAGCCGTCCGTGCCTCCGCGGATTATCTGTGTCCTGAGCGGCTGTCCGAGCTTCTTCCCGGCGCGGAAGATGGCATCGACCGCCTTGGGATCCTTCTTCGAGGCCTCGCCCATGTTCAGGTAGCTGATCTTGGCATCGACGGTGACCTTCCCGCCGTTGTATATGGACTCGATGGCCGTACCGAGCTGTTTCATGACCCCGATGCGTCTGAGCAGGCTGTCGTAGTCGAAATCCCTGAGGTAGACGGTGACATCCATATCGGTCGCGTTCCCGTTGGCCTGCTGCGCGCAGTAATAGCCGTAGCGGCCGTCGGTGGCCTCAGGACTTTCGGCCTGCGGGAGTGCGTTGATGTAGGCCGCAGCCATGGTGAGCGCGTTGACCATCCTGCCGCGTGCCGCCCCCAGATGGAACGAGACGCCGGAGAAATGTACCTTGACCGTCGCTGCGTTGAAGCACTCCAGCTCAACGACATGGCGCTCACCGCCGTCGACGGTGTAGAAGGCCTTGCTGTGCAGCCGTGTGGCATCGAAGAAATCCATGCCGTAGCCGGTCTCCTCGTCGGGGGAGAAGAGGATCTCCACCTCGCCGTGCCTTATCTCCGGATGCTTGACCAGATACGAGAGCGCGGTCATTATCTCCGCGATTCCGCCCTTGTCGTCGCATCCGAGAAGGGTGTCGCCTTCCGATGTGATGATCCTGGAACCCGCATACTGCTCCAGTTCCGGGTTCTTCGCCGACTCTATGACCATGCCGTTTTTCAGGACTATGTCACCGCCCTTGTAGTCGTTGACCACGGGCTTCACATGGTTGCCCTCGACATCGTCCGCGGTATCCACATGCGAGCTGAACGCGATCGCGGGTATGCCCTCCGCGTTGGCGGGAAGCCTTGCCAGGAGATATCCGTGGTCATCGAGGTCCACGTCCTCCAACCCCAGTTCCCTGAGTTCCTTCTCAAGGAGCCTGAGCAGGTCCCATTCGCCTTCGAACGACGGATGTTTCCTGTCCGCCAGGGCTTCTATGCTCTGTGTGTCGACTACCGCATATCTTAGGAAACGTTCAAGTATCTCTTCTCTGAACATGGCGACTCCTGATTCTCATCGGGGTCCATTATCTCACAAAACGGCACACCGATGGAAGATTTGTAGTTGTAGTTGATTGCCTTGCATGCGCTACATGCGCTACATGCGCTGCATGCGCTAAATGCACCACATGCGTTACATGCCTTGCATGCACTACATGCACATAAACAAATGGGACTGTGCAACTTTGTTCCTGCGACAGTCCCATCATTCAGCGGCGATGACGAAGCATATGCTCAGGGCATCACCAGCTTCGCGGCTGTTTCGGGATCCAGTGGCTTGCCCCAGACGAAACCCTGGATGTAATCGCATCCGATTTTCCTGAGGGTCTCGATCTGTCCGTCTTCCTCGACTCCCTCGGCGACGACCTTGAAGTTCATGATATGGCCCAGCGCGATGATGGCGGCGACGTACTGCTTGGATTTCTCGCTCGAGTTCATGGTGGTGATGAAGGAGCGGTCGACCTTGATCACATCGGACGGGATCGAATTCAGATAGCTCAGGGACGAGTATCCGGTTCCGAAATCGTCTATGGATATCCTGACACCGAGCGCGGTGATCTGCTCTATGCACTCGAGTGCCCTGTCCACGGACTCGATCAGGATCGATTCCGTTATCTCGATCTCGAGCTGGTTGGCCGGAAGTCCGCTCTCGTCCAGGGCGCGTCTGATCTCATCGGCGAAACCGGCCTGCATCAGATGGCGCACCGAAGCGTTGACGCTGAGGACCACGTCCGAACCTGTCTTCCTGACAAGCTCACCGATGAATTTCGAGGCGGAGAACAGGACCCTGGTGTCGATCAGGTCCACAAGACCGGTTTTCTCAGCAACCGGGATGAACACGACCGGGCTCACCACATTGTCGTCCTCATCCCTCATGCGGGCAAGGGCCTCGAAGCCCCTGAGCCTGTGGTCCATGTCGTACTGGGGCTGCAGGTTGTAGAACACATTGCCGTTGTCCAGGGCATGTCTGATGGAGCGCTCGATCTCAACCGAATTGTCGCTGTTGAGCATGCTGTCCGAGAAACGGAGTATCGAGCAGGTGGCCTTGGCCTTCCTGGCCTGCTCCATCGCGACATAGGCATAGTCGAATACCGACTTCTCCTTCTCCGCATCCTCCGGATACATCGAATAGCCTATGCTTCTGGAGAGGACGAAATCACATCCCTCCACGACGAACTTCTCGCCAAGGGCATCGGCGAAGTACTCCAGCACTTCCTGTGCCCTCTTCTCCGAGGCGCAGTCCCTGATGACAAGCAGGAATTCGTTTCCCTTGCGTGTGGCCACGAATGTCCTGGCCCCTGCGGCACCGGACTCGGAGATCCTGCTCATGCGCTCGGCGATCTGGACGATCGCGTTGTCTCCGGCATCCTGTCCGAGTGTATTGTTTATATTGCCGAAATTGACGAACTTGATGACTGCAAGAACGAACGGTTCCTTCTTCTGGATCAGGTACTTCATCAGCTCGTTTGTGGCGAAACTGTTGGGGATGCCGGTGATGCGGTCGGTCGATGCATGGTCGCGCATCCTCTTCTGGAATCTGGCCGAACGGTCGACATATTTGAAAAGATAGAAGGAAACCAGGACGATGACGATATCTGTGACTATTCCGGAGATCGCGCTGAAATTCTGCCTGAACAGGCTCACGAAAAGCATCGGCAGCTGTACGACGAGCATGCTTACCGATATGTAGAATCCCGGTGCCCTGTACAGGACGATCATCATGACGACACAGAGGTTGCAGACAGCCGAGAACGCACCGGTGACCGTTCTGTACGGAACCGGATGCCCGAACATGAAGAATACGCCGGTGGAATTGGAAGACTTGGTCACCAGAACAGCACCGGTGATGAAGAACACCACAAGGACGAACAGTCCCCAAATCGGCTGTTTGTTCACCGAGCTGAACTCATCCAGCATCCTTTCGCGCGCTGTACGCCTGCGGTCAAGGAAGTTTCCCCATTTACCCACTGTGATTGCCCTCTCCTCGGATGCCTTGCACCCGCGTGAATAGGAGTATAGCACAGTCCTTATGGAAATTGGCAAAATTTTTTTCGATTTTTTATATTTAGAAAATTAAAGGACATAATGTGTCCGTAATTTACAGACAAATACCGGCCGATGTGGCAATTGCATAACCGAAAGCAGTCCGAAACATCGATTCGACAACAACGGACTGCTTTTTTTTCAAAATCCGGCAGTCCGGAAGCCCCGAAATCCCGTTTTGGACTGCCGACTACATGGGTGATAAGTAGGTAAAGCGGAAAACAACACAAAATAACCGGACTTTCCTTTGGTTTACTCCAATATTCGGGACACTTTTTCCGTAATGGCTCAGTGCATG
>JBGUMQ010000011.1:0-8880 GCA_045116915.1 Sphaerochaetaceae bacterium
TCGTCCCGCCGAGCGTGGACTCGATCCCCCTGATGATGCTTGGGAAGATGTATTCGCTGATATATGTGCAGATGACGAATATGTTCTTGAAGATACTCTCCACGCCCCTGCGGGCGACCGTGGAGTTCCTTGAGATGTAGGTTCCGCTCCCCTGGACCTGATAGACGATCCCTTCGGACTTGAGCACCGATATGGCCTGTCTGATGGTCTGGCGGCTGACCCCGTACATCTCGACCATCTCGAACTCGGTCGGAAGCTTGCCCGAACTTGAGAATCTGCCGTGGGCGATCTCATCCATCAGCTTGTCTGCGATGACTGAATATTTCGACATTTTCAACCCTCTTTGCAATTGTTCATACAACTACAATATAGTTTACAGCATTCGTCGCATTTGTAAAGATATTTGTATTGTTTTCTTTACCGATGTCGTGTTATACTTTGCACTGTAAACCAAACAGAGAGGGCGTAAGCATGGATCTCAAGGAAACAGTCATAGGAATCGAGTTCGGATCCACCAGGATCAAGGCCGTTCTGACGGACAGGACGTTCAGGCCGGTGGCATCGGGAGACTACGAATGGCAGAACCGTCTCGAGGACGGGATCTGGACATACCACTACGATGAAATCGTGACAGGACTGCAGACATGTTTCGCACGTCTGGCCGCAGATGTGGAGGCAAAGCTCGGCACAAGGCTCACGACCGCCGGGGCCATGGGGATCTCGGCAATGATGCACGGCTACATCCCCACGGACAGGGCCTGGAAACCGCTTTGCGCCTTCAGGACCTGGCGCAACACCATCACGGGTGAGGCTGCCGGGAAACTGACGGATCTCTTCGGATTCAACATCCCGCAGCGCTGGTGCATCGCCCACCTCTACCAGGCCATCCTCAACGGAGAGGACCACGTGAAGGACATCGCCCATGTCGAGACCCTTGCCTCATATGTGAACAGGCTCCTCACCGGGGAGAACAACATAGGAATCGATGACGCCTCCGGCATGTTCCCGATCGACAGCACGGCGCTGGACTACAACGGAGAAATGGCCGACAGGTTCCTCGAGCTCACCGGGTTCGATGTCAGGAAGGTATTCCCCAAGGTACTTGTCGCCGGACAGGTCTCCGGACATCTTACGGAGGAAGGCGCAAGGCTCCTTGATCCGACAGGCACACTGCAGGCGGGGATCCCGCTCGCACCGCCGGAGGGCGATGCCGCCACCGGCATGGCGGCCACCGATGCCGTGAGGCTCAACACAGGAAACGTCAGTGCGGGGACAAGCGATTTCGCCATGATCGTCACGGACAGGAAGCTCGGGGTCCACAGGGAGATAGACATGGTCACCACCCCGTCCGGAACCCCGGTGGCCATGGTCCACTGCAACAACTGCACCACCGACATAAACAGCTGGGTCAACCTCTTCGGCGAGTTCGCGGAGAAGGCAGGATGCAGGATCGACCGCAACAGGCTCTTCACAATGCTCTACTCGGTGGCGCTTGAGGGCAAGCCGGACTGCGGCGGTCTGATGAGCTGCAACTACTACTCGGGAGAAGGCGTCACGGACTTCGACGGAGGTCTTCCGTTCTTCATCCACAGGCCGGACGAGCCTGTCACCCTTGCCGATTTCATGCGCACCCACATGATGAGCGCCATGGCCACACTGAAGATCGGAATGGACATATTGAGATCCGAGAACGTAGAGATCGAGAAGATTTTCGGACATGGAGGCTATTTCAAGACACCGATTGCCGGTCAGCGGATTCTCAGTGCGGCCATAGCGGCACCGGTCTCCGTCATGGAGACAGCAGGAGAAGGAGGCCCGTACGGCATGGCCCTCCTTGCAGCCTACATGATCTGGGGCAACGGTGAAAGCCTGGAGGATTTCCTGGACGACAGGGTCTTCTGCGACAGCAGGACAAGCACCGTGATGGCGACCGAGGAGGAAGTCAGGGGCTTCGATGCATATATTGAAAGATACAAGGCCATCCTTGATATCGAAAGGAAAGCACTGGAGGTGTTCAATGCTTGAGAAACTGAAAGAGGAAGTACTGAAGGCGAACCTCCTTCTTCCGAAGCACGGCCTCGTGACATTCACATGGGGGAACGTCTCCGCGATAGACAGAAGGCACAACCTGATAGTCATCAAGCCGTCCGGGGTGGAGTACGATGCCATGACGGCGGACGACATGGTCATAGTCGACCTCGAGGGCCACGTGGTCGAAGGCGACCTCAGGCCGTCAAGCGACACTCCAACGCACATCGAGCTCTACAAGGCCTTCCCGGATATCGGCGGGGTCGTGCACACGCACAGCCGCTGGGCGACCAGCTTCGCACAGGCGGGTGTCTGCCTCAGACCCATGGGAACCACCCATGCCGACTACTTCTACGGCGCCATCCCGTGCACCAGGTCCCTTACGGACGACGAGATCAAGGGCGCCTACGAGAAGAACACGGGGCTCGTGATAATCGAAACATTCAGGAATATCGATCCCGACGCGGTTCCCGGCGTGCTGGTACGCAACCACGGCCCGTTCGCATGGGGAACCGATGCCGCGAACGCGGTCCACAACGCCGTTGTGATGGAGGAGATCGCATTCATGAACTATCATGCCGTGACGCTGAGGCAGGATGCCCCGTGCGTCAGCCAGACTCTTCTGGACAAGCACTACTATAGAAAACACGGAAAGAACGCCTATTACGGTCAGGAGAAGAAATGAAGAAAGAATTCTGGTTCATAGTCGGAAGTCAGGATCTGTACGGAGAGGAAGTTCTCAGGACAGTCGCAACAAGGGCGCAGGAGATGGCCACCGAGCTCTCCAGGTCCCTGCCCTATCCCCTTGTCTACAAGGTGACGGCGATGAGCAACAGCCAGATCGCCGACGTGATCGGCGAAGCCAACCATGACGATTCCTGTTACGGAATCATCACCTGGTGCCACACGTTCAGCCCGTCCAAGATGTGGATCAACGGACTGGCGGGCCTTCAGAAGCCCTACTGCCATTTCGCCACGCAGTACAACCTGGAGATCCCCAACGAGGAGATCGACATGGACTTCATGAACCTCAACCAGGCCGCCCACGGCGACAGGGAGCACGGGTTCATCGCCGCAAGGCTCAGAATGCCCCGCAAGGTCATCGCCGGATACTGGAAGGACCCCGAGGTCCGCGAGCGCATCGCGAAATGGATGCGTGTCTGTGTGGGAGTGCGTGCCTCAAGGACGATGAAGGTCATGCGCTACGGAGACAACATGAGGGAGGTCGCGGTCACCGAAGGCGACAAGGTCGAGGCTCAGATCAAGCTCGGCTGGCAGGTCAACACCTGGGCGACCGGAGATCTGGTGAAGGAGATGGCGAAGGTTTCCGAAGAAGAGGTCGATGCGCTTTTCGATATATATAAGAAGGAATACGACATCGCCACCGACAACATCGCAGCGATCCGCTATCAGGCCCGCGAGGAAATCGCGATGAAGAGGATGATGGACCGCAACGGATGCAGGGCATTCGCCAATACGTTCCAGGACCTCTACGGCATGCAGCAGCTTCCCGGCCTGGCATCCCAGCACCTCATGGCGCAGGGCTACGGCTACGGCGGCGAGGGAGACTGGAAGGTCAGCGCCATGACAGCCATCCTCAAGGCCATGGGAGAGAACGAGAACGGATCCTCGGGCTTCATGGAGGACTACACATACCATCTTGTGAAGGGCAATGAGTGCAGCCTCGGAGCCCACATGCTCGAGGTCTGCCCCTCGCTTGCGGCGACGAAACCCAGGATCGAGACCCACCATCTGGGAATCGGCATGAACGAGAAGGACCCGGCAAGGCTGGTGTTCGACGGAAAGGCGGGCAAGGCGATCGTCGCCTCGCTGATAGACATGGGCGGAAGGATGCGCCTCATCGTCCAGGACATCGAGGCCATCAAGCCGATCATGGACATGCCGAACCTTCCTGTGGCCAAGGTCATGTGGAGACCGCTACCCGACCTCACGACCGGAGTCGAGTGCTGGATCACCGCAGGCGGCGCGCACCACACCACCCTTTCATATGATGTCGATGCGGAAATGCTCCGCGACTGGGCCAGGATCATGGACATCGAGTTCGTCCATATCGGAAAGGACACGACGGTCGAGGCCCTCGAGCAGCAGCTCATGGTGAACGACCTGGTCTGGAAGCTCAGATAACAAGCGACACGGACTTTCAGGGCCGTCGTACCTCTTGTGCGGCGGCCCTTTTCTTGTTTTCGATACATATCCGGCCTCATCCACCGGTTTTTCCTGTTTTACGACAGAATTTGTACGTACTTTTGATAATGTGAAAAAGATAGAATTAATCCATTATTCCATTAATTAATGCCAATAATTCTCACTTTTTGATGTTGTCATGCTAAATTACGCCGGACAAGCCCTTTGTTTCCTATTGAAAATAAATTTGTAAAGATAAATTCTCTTGCTTTTGAAAATGAAATGTACTAACCTATAGTCAGGTTTTTTCAAACAAAAGGGAGGACAAAATGAAAAAAATTTCCACTAGGAATTCTGTGCTCATCATCTGCGCACTGTTTCTGGTCAGCATGCTCGGAAGCTATATGGTCCAGACCAGCTTCTTCACGGTGAAGCAGAAGGCCACCATATGCACGATGAACGAACTGGTCGATACAATCGCCGCCAATGAGGAGAAGTACAACAAGGATCTGGGGCCGACCCTCTCTCAGGCAAGCCTCTCGCAGATCAGTTTCACCACCTACATCCCGAAGAACGCGACTGTGGACAACCCCGCCCCCGCGATCATCTGCGCCCACGGATGGAACAACTCCAAGGAGCAGCAGATCCTGAACTTCGTCGAGCTCTCCAGAAGAGGCTTCGTGGTCATCACGGTGGACCTCGCCGGTCACGGACAGAGCGATGTCACCCTGCAGGATGAGTCCGGTTGGGGCGGCGGAAACTCCGAGTGCGCACTTGCCGCAGTCGAGTATGCCATGAGCCTGGGCTTCGTCGATGAGACACGTGTCGGAGTCATCGGACACAGCGCAGGAGACCTCGCCGTCCAGAACGCGATCCTCCAGCTGAACGTCGAGGGTTCCAAGAAGCACATCAGCGCCTACTGCGACAGCGCAGGAGCAATCTCCGCCCTGATCATGGGATTCAACCCGGCATGCCACCAGGGAATCGTCCTGGACGTCATCTTCGGAAAGTACGAGGAGATGAGCGACGCAGGTTTCGATCTCCCGCGTTCCGGCTGGGGCACGATGATCTTCAACGGATGGGTCGGAGCCGACAAGCTCAACGCCGACGGAACCATCCCGATCAACACCTATTACGACGTATGGGAGAACAAGGGAGAGGTCATCAAGGATCCTGAGGATCCGAGGGACGGATACACATTGTTCGGCAAGTCGGCCATCAAGATCGAGGGCGCGGATGTCACCCACCCCGGTGCGGTGTTCTCCACTGAGACAGCTGCCTTGGCCATCGAGTTCTTCTACGATGTGTACGGAATCCCCAGCGGAGCCAAGTACATCGCTCCGAACAGACAGATCTGGGTCCTGGGCACCATATTCCAGGTTCTCGGGATGCTGACGTTCTTCGCTTCGGCGTTCGTGTTCGGCAAAGCCCTTCTCGAGCGCAGGAGATTCGCCAATGCGATCAGGCCCGTTCCCTGCGGAGAGCAGCTCGCATCGATCAGATCCTGGAAGGAGATCGTACCCATCATCGTCACGTTCGTGCCTCTTGTGATCTTCGCATACAAGATGTACTTCCCGCTCTATGATGCCAGGAACCTGATAATGAAGGAAACGGCCATCACGGACTGCGTCAGCGGAATCGCCGTATACACGGCTGTCAGCGGAGTATTCGCCTTCTTCATGATCGGAGTCAACTACTTCGTATCCAGGCTCTGCCACCTGAAGGACGGCACGGAAGTGAAGACGCTGTTCAACACGGCAAGGGTCGACAGTTTCTCGCAGTTCGGAAGCTACATCGTGCTTTCCCTTGAAGTGCTCGCACTCATGTACATCCCGCAGATAATCGCATACTACGTGTTCGACGTGAACTTCGGCATCTCGGTGTTCGTCGTCGGTGTTCCCAGACTCGTATGGCTGCCGAACGTCATCAAGAACTACTGGCCCATGTGGTTCATCTGGGTCCTGCCGAACGCACTGCTGAACGTCAGGGCAAGATGGAAGGACACACCGGAATGGGCGACCACGCTGTTCATCTGCCTGGCAAGCGCTCTTCCGATCATGATCCTGACATTCGTCAACTACGCGCATCTGCATGCCACGGGAGTCACGCTCTTCACGGCAGGCGATCCGTCGATCTTCGCATGGAACCTGTTCGCCCCGACGATCTTCGGCGCACTTGTATGCAGATACTACTACAAGAAGACCGGAAGCATCTGGGCAGGTGTCTTCATCGCGACAAGCGTCATGGTCCTCATGGCCACGACAATCACAAGGCATACCTCCGATATCGCTTTCTTCTGCTGATATCAGGTAAAAAACAACTCTCTATCCTTCGCTCCGTGGTCCGTCCGGGCCACGGAGTTCTTTTTCAGGAGACCGTCCAACCTTTCCTGCGGATTCCGACCGCTCCGGGAACCGCAGTCAGCGCCATGACGATGACCACCGGCAGGTTGGACTGCACCAGGATGCCGGGAAGGATAAGCTTGGCTATCGAATAGAGGACGATCACGGAAAGATATATCCTTGAGAGCAGTGTGAACTTCGGGCTTCTTCTGAAGGCCAGTACGGCAAGGACCAGAAGCAGCGGGTTCACTAGGAGGATGTTCTCGTTCATCCACGTGACGTCATGGTTGGTGAACATCATCATGAAGAACAGCAGAGAGCCCATGATCGCGAACACGACGTAGATCAGTCCGGAGACGATGTACCCTGAGGTCTCCCTTCCGAGCAGGAAAAGGATTCCCGGCACCAGGCACAGGACAAGGCCGGCGATCACGGAAAACAGGATGTTGTCGCACGGACCATCGGGGATATCGTCCCCACCCTTCCCTGCGACAAGGCTGCTGTCCAGACCGTAATACTCCATCACGGCCTTCTCAAGGTTCACGGGAAGGAACATCTCGTCCCAGAGTGTCGCCCCGCCATCTATCCTTCCGCTCTGGAGGAACTCCAGGAGCCACTGGACAAAGGGATTGCGCGAAAGGGAGCGCGATGCCTGCTCACGGAATGACATTCCGCTTTGCTCCTGCGCCCAGCGCTTGAAATCGCCGCCTGTGGTGAAGTCGATTATGTCGCGCAGCCTTGTGGCGCAGTTGTCGTTGTAGTGGTGGTACAGGTATGTGCGGTTCTCCTTCTGCACGTTGACCTGCAGGAAGCCCGCAACAGCCTTCTTCTGCTGTGCGGTGAGGGGAAGGACGACCTCGGTCACGCTCCTGCCGTCGGCCTCGAGGGTCACCATCTCCATGTCCGCGTAGAACGATGAGCTCAGGAACCACAGCCTGCCCATGACGAAGTTCTTCACGAAATCCTCGTCGGCGAACGAGAACGTCCCGTAGTCGAAGCCTATGTTCCTTCCTTCCGGTGTCGTGACCATGAGTGCCGAATGTCCGAACCACGAGTAGATGGGATCGCCCGGGGAGACGGTCAGAAGCGACACGGTGCATTTGTCCCAGTAGTCCAATGAGCCGTCGTCGGATTCGTCGTACCATTTCTCGAGCATCGGGATGGAGTCGAATGAATATGTTTCCCTGTCGCTGTTCACGCTGACAGCACAAAGCTGTACCAGCGCGATGAGCAGAACGATGATAAGAACGGTTAACCTGCGCACGGTTTATAGGATAATACCTGACGGGGATAAAGAAAAGGGACTGCGCACACGACGCAGCCCCTGCACATTCATTTTTCCACCTGTATTCAGGCTTTCTTGGAAACGATGTTCCTGATCACGAACAGCGTTCCTATCATGAGCACGACGGCGATCGGGAGGACAACGAACCAGTTCGGGAAAAGTCCGGCGATGACATAGCTTACGAACGAGACACCGGCGACGGTGATGGCGTACGGAAGCTGGGTGTTGACGTGGTTGATGTGGTCGCAGTCCGCACCGGCACTGGCCATGATGGTCGTATCCGAGATCGGCGAGCAGTGGTCGCCGCAGACGGCACCTGCCATACATGCGGACACACAGACGATTCCGATCGGTGTCGTGATGGGGAACACGCTGATCGTGATGGGGATCAGGATACCGAATGTACCCCAGGATGTTCCTGTCGAGAACGAGAGGAAGCAGCCGATCAGGAAGATGATGGCGGGAAGCATTACCTTGAAGCCCGCGGCCGAGTTGTAGACGACACCCTCGACGAATTCCTTGGCGCCCAGGCTGTCCGTCATGGCTTTGAGTGTCCATGCGAACACCAGGATCAGGATTGCGGGTACCATGGCCTTGAAGCCTTCCGGCAGGCAGCTAATGATGTCCTGGAACTTCAGGACCTTCCTGAGCAGGAAGTAGATGACCGTGATGATGAAGGTGCATGCGCTTCCGAGCATGAGTCCGACGGAGGCATCCGAATCGGAGAACGCATCTATGACGCCGGCTCCGCTGAAGAATCCGCCGCTGTAGAGCATTCCGATCACACAGGAGATGATGAGCACGACGATCGGGAACACCAGGTCGATGACCTTTCCGGTGTTGCGGCTCTTGTCCTTGACAGTCTCCTCCTCCATGACCTCGATCTTCTCCGAGAAGCTTCCGCTCCTTCTGATCATGGTCTCGATCTTCTTCTTGGCGCTTTCCTTGGTGTAGGGCTCGAATGTTCTCATCGGACCGTAATCGAACTTCATGAAAGCAAGGCAGAGCATCATGACGATCGTGAGGATGGCGTAGAAGTTGTACGGGATGGCCCTGACGAAGAGTCCGAATCCGCTGACG
>JBGUMQ010000012.1:0-22327 GCA_045116915.1 Sphaerochaetaceae bacterium
CTTGGAAGAATACTGGCTGTAATCGTGGTTCTGATCCTTGTGGTCCTTGTTGTGTATGGTCTTGCCATGCTGTTCGGGAATCGGGTCCTGTATCCCGAATTCACGCGCGTTGCACGGAAGGGGGCCCTGATTCCGGATTTGTCCGAAGGCTTCACACCCCAGGGCGTGAGCTACATCGATGACGCGCATTGCACCCTGATCTGCGGCTACTATCCCGGAAGCGAAGCCTCGCGCATCTACATGGTCTACGACAACGGTGACGTGAAGGAGATCCCGCTCAAGCGCGAGAACGGCGAGGTCTACACGGGCCATGCCGGCGGTCTCACAGCTGCAGGCGATTTCGTTTATATCAGCAACGCATCCAAGCTGTTCGTCCTGAGGACAGCCGACCTCCTTGATGCCCGCCCTGGCGAGTATGTCTCCTTCCTGGGCTACATCCCGGTGCCGTGCAGGGCATCGTTCTGTTCCTCCGACGGAGAATTCGTCTACGTGGGCGATTACCATGCTGCAGGCTACGAGACCGATGAGAGCCACCGCATCGATACCGCAGACGGCGAATACCGTGCGATGGTCTTCGCATACAGGCTGGATGACGGCCTAGTGTACGGACTGGAGACCACGCCGTCACATGCTTTCGCCGTCCGCGACAAGGTCCAGGGTTTCACCGTCCATGATGGCACTGCGGTCATGTCCTGCTCGCACAGCTTCTCGTCCTCGCATCTCTATTCCTACAACATCGGGTCAGCGGACGGGACCTTCGTGCAGGACGGAATGAGCATCCCGCTCTACATCCTGGACCGTAGGAAGCAGGTCGGGGACCTCACGATGCCCCATATGAGCGAGGATGTCGAGATCAGGGACGGCAAGGTCCTTGTCGGCTTCGAGTCATCCGCGAAGAAGATGCTCTCCGGCTTCATCCCGTGCTCGATCAAGAACGTGATGGTTGTCCCGATTCCATGATTTCCAGGGAAGAGGGGACAGGCAACCATTGAGGACAGGAGGAATACCCATGGACAACAAGACGATTATCTGCATTGCGGCCGCGGCGGCTCTGCTTCTGCTGAACATCAATTCGTTCAGGCTCATGTGGAAGGACAAGAGGAGGGCCCGCAAGGACAAGACGCACAGCCATCCGGAGACAAGGGTCCCGGAGAAGACGCTGTTCCTGGCGACAGCCCTTTTCGGCGGCCTTGGAGGCTGTCTGGGCATGTACCTGCTGAGGCACAAGACGAAGCACTGGTATTTCGCCCTGTTCTTCCCGCTCCTGCTGCTGGCCCAGGTCGCCATCCTGGTGCTTGTCTACCTCTACGTGCTGAAATAACAGGTGCGACAATGCCTGTTCTCGGGAACGAGTAGTGCAGAGCCATGTTATTTTGCTGTTTTGCGTGAAAAAATAGTGCAAAACCATAAAAAAAGGGCCTTTTGCATGACAGCTTCACCGGGAAAAGCCACTTTTCCTGACCGAGCGCACGTTTTCACGGGGCCTTTCAGGGTCTGGTGTGGTATAATCGGTGCGGAGGAAAAAGGGATGAAAGACACATACGAGTTTCTCAAATCGGCAGGAGTATACTATCTGGCGACCGTGGACGGAGACCAGCCCAGGGTACGTCCGTTCGGCACTGTGGACATCTTCGAGGGACGGCTATACATCCAGACCGGAAAGCGCAAGGATGTGGCGAGACAGCTTGCCGCGAATCCCAAGGCGGAGCTGTGCGCGTTCAAGGACGGCACATGGCTCAGGCTCAGCGGGACACTGGTCGAGGACGACCGCAGGGAAGCCAAGAAGCACATGCTGGACAGCTACCCCGATCTCAGGGCGATGTACAACGAGGACGACGGCAACACGTTGGTGCTCTATTTCAAGGATGCCACAGCGGTCTTCAGCTCATTCGGCGCACCTCCGCGCACCGTCAGGTTCTGATACAATCGGGATTGCGGTGATGGTCAAGGCAAAACCGGACGACAATCTGAACACGGTCCTCAACGCCAGAACTGAAGGGCTGCTCGTCGTCGAACTTCCCGAGGGTGCCGTCTACAGACAGAAGGTGGTGATCGAACGCGACGATGTACTTGTTGAAGGCAACGGTGCAAGGATCGTCTGGGATGACCACAACGGCATGAGACCGGGATTCGGCACAGGGGCGAGCGCGACACTGACAGTATGCGGCAACCGTACGGAATTCAGAAATCTCATTGTCGAGAACGATTTCGACTACCTGGCCAACAGGGCAAGGAAGGATGAGGATCCGCATTCCATGATGGGGCTTCAGGCCGTCGCCGTATTCACCCGTCCCGAATACACGGATGCTGTCTTCAGGGACTGCACGTTCATAAGCTGGCAGGACACGCTGTTCACCGACTGTGCGCAGAGCAGGTTCGATGACTGCATGATCTACGGGAACATCGACTTCATATTCGGACGCAGCAATGCGGTTTTCAGGAACTGCACGATAATCTCCACAGGGGAAGGCTTCGTGGCCGCACCGTCGACTTCCGCAAAGACGGAAAAGGGACTGTGCTTCGAGAACTGTACCGTCACCTGCACGGATTCCGTGGAGGACGGCAGCGTCTATCTTGCCCGTCCATGGCATCCGAGCGAGAGGAGCGACACGAACTCATATGTCTCATTCGTCGGATGTCGTTTGGACAGGCACATCAACCATGGACTCTGGGCTTCCATGTGGGACAAGAAGGGCCACAACCATCTGCCGTCGGAGAACCGGTTCCATATCGATGGGGCCACTTTGGCGACCATTAGGAAAAATGCCAACCGAGATTGAGGCGGGGGATTCTACTGCTCATCGCTCTCCTCGATCCATTTGTTGAGCTCCGCTTTCAGCTTTGTGTATTTCTTCTCCGGAATCGGTAGTTCCTTGCCGTTGGACATGGTGGCGCAGAACCGCCTGATGCTGATGATGTGCGCGGGGTTCAGGAGATAGCATTTGTGGCATCGCGCGAGGAATTCGGGATGGTCTTTCTCAAGGGTTGCGGTCGATGGACTGATCCTGAATGTCCCGCCTGTGGTATAGAGCATGGAGTGCCTTCCGTAATCGATGCTCTCCGCATAGATGATGGTGTCCGGCAACAGGTACAGGTCCGAAGAGTCTGTGCAGCGGAAATACAATCTCTGTGAGGTCTCGGTCATCCTCATGTAGCCTTTGTAGGTCGCGTTGAAATGCACCGGATAGATGTTGTCCGCCTCATTCTGGTGATAAAGGTTGGATATGTGGATGACGAGCATCCGGGGCACCTTGTTCCCTCCGATCATCCTCTCGCACCATGTGATATGGATGATCTGGTCCACAGTGATGTGGTCGCCTTCCGGGAAATGCGTCGTGACGGGGAATGACATCAGAACCTCGAGGTATGAGCTGTGGCTGGAGATGTAGTCGAGCCGTACGTTCCCGAGCGTGAAGGTCAGGGAATGCTTCTCGTTCGCCCACGCATCGATGATGGATTGCCGGCCTGAGATGTACTGGCCTTTCGCCGGCCCGTACCACAGCACCTTCTCGTCTACATGATCCAGGAAGGGCCGGATGTCGTTGCGGTAATAGCGCTGCACGATGTCGTTCGTCAGATCGACGGTTTCCTTTATGTTCATCGATTCCTACCTCTCCTTCATGTCAAATGGTTCTTCATGCAAGAGTATATCTCCCTGAATTCAGCGAAACAAGTTGTTGCAGACTTTTTACAAGTTATTCAACACATAAGCATTGACGATGCTTCGTCATGTGGTAATCTGTGGAAGTGAGGAGAAAAGGATTTTGGGAAAAGCGGTTTTTTGTATTGGTATGAAGGCGTGAATCCGCATATCATATCAATCACAGCCGCGCATTGAAAAAAGAGGGGTGAGAATATGAAGACAGCAGAAGAACTCCGCAAGGAAACAGAAGCATCAGAAGAACTTCAGGAAGAACTGAAGGCGGTTCCGGAAGAGATGCCGGAAGGCGAGTTGGAAGATGACGGTGCAGAAGAAGTGGTCGGAGGTGGAGGTATATATTACAGATCGATTCCTCTGAGCGAGAAAGACATAAAACCCGTTTTGTGAAAAGATCTGGATTTGAGGAGGAGAACCATGAAAAAGGCAAAAGGACTCCATGAAGGGCAGGCGGACGAATTGAAGAAAACCGCTGATGCATCTGCCGATGTGTATGCGGAAGGCGAGATAAGGGATGAGGATGCCCAGGGGGTTGCAGGCGGAGCCCCCTTCTTCGTAGAGGAGTCCAGCAAACAGGCACCTGTAACACCTGTTTGATGACAAGCTTTTGAATCGGGGAGGAAACTCATGAAAACGACAAAAGAACTCCATGAAGATAAGGCGGAAGAATTGAAAAAAACTTCCGGTGCATCTGTCGATGCGCATGTGGAAGGCGAGATAAGGGATGAGGATGCCAAGGGGGTTATCGGCGGATATCCCCCGTTCCGTCCCGATGTCAAATCGCCGAAAGGAACGAAGAATTGAGCAGTATTTTCAGGCAGAAGAGCATCGACAAGGTCTCCTCTCCGGAGAAGCTGGACGACTACATCAGGGTGACGAAGCCCAGCGTGTGGATCACGCTTGCGGCGATAGGCATCCTGCTTGTCGGGACCATCGTGTGGGGGATCTTCGGCGAACTGACGGTACATAACGATGATGGGACGACGAAGACAGTCGCCCCCATTTCATTCATCATCAATTGAAGCGTTGGCAGATGACGGACCATAATGTGAAACAGCCGGTCACGAAGGGCGTGGTCAAGGTACCCGTTGTGATGCAGATGGAGGCCCTTGAGTGCGGTGCCGCATGCCTTGCGATGATCCTTGCCTACTATGGCAAGTGGGTGCCGCTTGAACAGATCCGAGAGGACTGCGGCGTATCCCGTGACGGCTCGAGCGCTAAGAACATACTCCTGGCGGCCAGAAGCCATGGCCTGGGGGCCAAGGCATACCGCTACAATCCTGAAAGGCTCAGGGAAGTGGGCAGGTTCCCGATGATCGTCCATTGGGAATTCAACCATTTCATCGTGCTGGACGGATTCAGGGGGGACAAGGTCTATGTGAACGATCCCGCCCGCGGAACCGTGGTCATGAGTTACGAGCAGTTCGACGAAGGCTATACCGGGATCTGCCTCATGTTCGAGCCGACGGAGGGCTTCGAGCCGTCAGGCAAGCCGAAGAACATGCTGGAGTATGCGAAAAGCAGGCTGAAAGGCGCATCCGCGGCGGTCGCATTCGTGGCTGCAACCACTTTCATCGGCTCGCTCTGCGCCATCATCCTGTCCGGCTTCTCCCGTGTGTTCATCGACCGCATCCTTTCGGGCAACGATGCCCACTGGCTGATCCCGTTCACAATCGGTTTGTCGGCGCTTGCGGTCGTGCAGGTCATCGCCGCCTGGATCAAGGCGATATATTCCTTCAAGATCGACGGAAAGATGGCGATCGTGGGGAACATGAGCTTCATGTGGAAGGTGCTTCGTCTTCCGATGAGGTTCTTCTCCCAGCGCATGGCGGGAGACATCCAGCAGAGACAGATGTCGAATGCCAGTATCGCAGGCACTCTGGTCAATACACTGTCACCCCTCGTTCTGGAGACGCTGATGCTGGTCTTCTATCTGTTCGTCATGATCAGGTATTCGGCCATGCTCACGCTTGTGGGTGTCGTCTCCGTCCTGGGACAGATATGGGTGTCCCGCATCATATCGGAGAAGCGCATCAACATCACCCGTGTCATGATGCGCGATGCGGGGAAGCTTGCCGGAACCACGGTGTCGGGCATCGAGATGATCGAGACGATAAAGGCATCCGGCGCGGAGAACGGGTTCTTCGAGAAATGGTCGGGCTATCAGGCGAGCGTGAATACCCAGAACGTCCGGTTCCGGAAGATAAACAGTTATCTGGGCCTGATCCCGCCGGTCCTTGCGGCAATCGCGAACAACATCGTGCTGATACTCGGCGTCTACCTGTGCATCACGGGCGAGTTCACCGTCGGTATGGTGATGGCCTTCCAGGGTTTCCTAGTCTCATTCATGCAGCCGGCACAGAAGATGATCGATGCCGGACAGCGTGTCCAGGAACTCCGCACCGAGATGGAACGGGTCGAGGATGTGATGAAGTACCCGACGGATGTGGAGTTCAACGATGAGGAGATCGATGAGGAGGCCGACTACGACAAGCTGTCGGGCAGCGTGGAGCTGAAGAACATCACCTTCGGTTATTCGAGGCTAGCTCCGCCTCTCATTGAGGACTTCAGCATGAAGCTCGAGCCCGGCAGCAGGGTCGCTTTCGTCGGACCGTCGGGCTGCGGCAAATCCACCCTGGCAAAGCTGATATCGGGTCTGTACCAGCCATGGGAGGGCGAGATCCTGTTCGACGGGAAACACATCGATGAGATCAACCGGAGCGTGTTCACCGGTTCGGTCGCGGTCGTGGACCAGGACATCACCCTATTCGAGGATACGATAGAGAACAACATAAAGATGTGGGACAACACCATCGAGGATTATGAGGTCATGATGGCCGCGCGCGATGCGCAGATCCATGACGACATCATGATGCGCGAGGGCGGGTACCGCTACAGGCTGTCGGAGGGAGGACGTGATTTCTCCGGAGGGCAGAGGCAGCGCATCGAGGTCGCGCGTGTCCTTGCCCAGGATCCGACTGTCATCATAATGGATGAGGCGACAAGCGCCCTTGATGCCAGGACGGAGTTCGATGTGGTCAATGCCGTGAAGGCACGGGACATAACCTGCATCGTCATCGCACACAGGTTGTCCACCATACGCGACTGCGATGAGATCATCGTGTTCGACCGCGGCAAGGTCGTGGAGCGCGGCACGCATGATGAGCTGATGGCGCTCGGCGGCAGATACACCGAACTGGTGATGAGTGAGTAGATCGTGGGTTGGTTTGATGAACAGATAAAGGACAGGATAAGGGCCGACAATGAAGCCTTCGAGGACTCGTTCGTCAGGGCTGCAGGGATCATCATGGGCAGCCGTCTGTCGGCGGCCATGAACGACCAGAGACAGGCCGCGACCGATGCCATCGGCGAGATACTCAAGGCATACCATATACGTCCCCGCGAGGTGCCGGGCAGCATCACCGATATGAACGAGACTCTGGAATACCTGATGCGTCCCCACGGGATCATGCGCCGCAACGTCACATTGGAGAAAGGCTGGTACAAGGATGCGGCCGGTCCGATGATCGGCACACTGAAGGAGAGCGGCGACATCGTCGCGCTGATACCATCGGGCGTGGCAGGTTATGTCTGCATCGATCCGAAGACCGGAAACCGGACCAGGGTGAACCGCGGGAACGAGGGAGTCCTGGACAAAGAGGCGATCGCATTCTACAAGCCGTTCCCGTCGAAGAAGATAGGGATACACGGACTCCTGCGGTTCATCGCGGGAAACATCACATCGGCGGATGTCGCGATGATCTTGGCCGCCACCCTTGCGGTCACACTTATCGGTTTCCTTACCCCGAAGCTGAATGAACTGCTGTTCTCGGATGTCCTGACATCCGGAAGCATGAATGCACTCGTAGCCACAGGTATCTTCATCGTCTGTGTGTCGTTGAGCTCCCTGATGCTGACGACCGTAAGGGAGATGCTGGTGGCGAGACTGTCGACACGCGTGGGCGTGGCTGTGGATGCCGCGGCGATGATGCGCATCCTGTCGCTTCCGGCCGATTTCTTCAAGGACTACGGTTCCGGAGAACTGGCCAACAGGGAAAGCTACATCAATCTTCTTGTGGAAAGGCTTCTGGAGGTGGTTTTCACGACAGGGCTCACATCCCTGTTCTCCATCGCCTATGTCACGCAGATATTCGCATACGCGCCCGCTCTTGTGGCTCCGGCCATGTTCGTGGTCATCGCGACGCTGCTGGTATCAGTCATATCGGCCATGGTCCAGGTTCGTGTATCCACCGAGCAGATGGAGGCCGCATCCAAGGAAAGCGGCATGAGCTATGCGCTGATCTCGGGTATCCAGAAGATCAAGCTGTCAGGTGCGGAGAAGAGGGCCTTCGCAAGATGGAGCAAGGCATACAGCGACAGCGCGAAGCTCCTTTACGATCCTCCGGCTTTCCTGAAGGTCAATACGGCACTGACCCTTGCCATAACGCTTGTCGGCACGATAGCGATATACTGTTCCGCGGCAAGAAGCGGGGTGTCGGTTTCCGAGTATTACGCGTTCAATGTCGCATACGGGATGATAAGCGGTGCATTCACCGCACTTGCGGGTGTCGCGCTGACCGCCGCACAGATCGCCCCGATATTGAGGATGGTCTCACCCATCCTCACGACCCAACCCGAGGTCGCCGAGGAAAAGCAGGTTGTGGAACGCCTGATGGGCGGCATCGAGCTCAACAACGTCACATTCACATACAATGAGAACATGCCCAATGTGCTTGACGGCGTATCGTTGAAGATCAGCGCAGGGCAGTATGTCGCCATTGTCGGGAAGACCGGCTGCGGGAAATCGACCCTCATGCGTATCCTGCTGGGATTCGAGAAACCCCAGCGCGGAGGTGTCTTCTACGACGGCAAGGATATCGAACGCATGGACCTCAAGTCGCTGCGCAGGAAGATCGGATCCGTCATGCAGTCCGGAAAACTCTTTACTGGAGACATCTATTCCAATATCGTTATAAACAATCCGAGACTGACAATCGACGAGGCCTGGGAAGCGGCCGAGATGGCGGGATTCGCGGACGATATCAGGAACATGCCCATGGGGATGTTCACGCTTGTGTCCGAAGGGCAGGGCGGCATTTCCGGCGGCCAGCGGCAGAGGCTCCTGATAGCCAGGGCGATCGCCCCGAAGCCGAGGATCCTGATGTTCGACGAGGCGACCAGCGCGCTGGACAACGTCACGCAGAAGAAGGTGTCGGAGTCGCTGGCGAAACTGAAATGCACCCGCATCGTGATAGCGCACCGGCTATCCACGATCAGGCAGTGCGACCGTATAATCGTGCTGGACAAGGGGCATATCGTGGAAGACGGTTCCTATGACGAGCTCATAGGGAAGAACGGATTCTTCGCCGGGCTTGTCGAAAGACAAAGAGTGGATATCTGAAAGGAGATGGGGAAATGACTGTTACAACGAATCTTGACGGGACCAGACTGACAGTGACAGCGGAGGGAAAGCTGGCGACGACCTCGGCACCCGAGCTCGAGAAGGCTGTGAAGAACAATATAAAGGGTGTGACGGAGCTGGTTTTCGACTTCGAAAAAGTCGATTACCTGGCATCGGCAGGGCTCCGTGTGCTTCTGTCCGCGGCAAAGGTGATGGACAAGCAGGGCCACATGAAGATCATCAAGGTCACCGAACCTGTCATGGATGTGTTCACCTTCACGGGAATGGCGGACATCATGGATATCGAGAAAGCATGAAACCCAAGAAGAAGAAAATTTCGCTCATCATAACGATATGGCTCATCGTGATCGTCATGGCGGCATGCATCACATCGGCCCTGCTCACATATCTTTCGCTCTCCAGAAGGGCCGACAGGCAGACCATGTCGCTCGTGCGTCAGAATGTCGAGGATGTCAGCAAGGATATAAGCGAGATGGCTGATGAATCCATCCTCACCTATGTCAATGAGTTCATAGAGGGCGGATACATCGCATCGGCCGTGATCGACGAGCCCGATGCGCTTTCAGCCTACCTCCACGAGTATTATTCCGGCTACGGCATCGAGGTCAACGTGGTCGATACGGACGGCATCATCATCGTGTCGTCCGTTCCGGAATACATCGGGTACGACATGCACAACGGAGAGCAGGCCTCGGAGTTCCTGGTGCTGCTTGACGGGAAGACGAAGGCATACATCCAGGAGATGAAGGGTGTTTCCTACGACGAATCGATCCGGATGAAGTACGCGGGCATCCGGTTCAAGGACGGCAGCGGTTTCCTGCAGATCGGAATGTCGGACAAGGTCTACGATGCCGAGATAAGCCAGCAGGCGAGATTCGCCGCCACCAACAGGAGGATCGGCGGAACGGGCTATTTGCTGATATGCGGCGCGGACGGAACCATCTTCAACAGCTATCACAACGAATACACCGGAATGAACATAGCGGATGCGGGAATCGTCATCGACACCGGCAGGGAGTATTCGTATGAGACCGGACGCTGCGATGTGTTCGGTGTTCCGAGCTATGTGGACATCAACCAGGTCAAGGGAATCTACATAATCGGCGTCTATTCCGTGGGTGAGGCGATCGCAAGCGTCAACACCATGGTCAATGCTTCCGTCCTGCTCGAGATCATCGTGTTCGTGATCCTGTTCGTGGTTCTCATCGTCCTTCTGAGGAAGCTGATCGTGAACAACATGGAGAAGGTCAACAACGCCCTCGCCCAGATCACGGACGGGAATCTGGAGGAGAAGATCGATGTTCGCGACACCTACGAGTTCGATACCCTTTCCGACGACATCAACGCGACCGTCGACAGGCTCAAGGAATACATCGCCGAGGCGGCTGCCCGCATAGATGCCGACCTCGAGATCGCCAAGGCGATACAGACCTCAGTCCTGCCGAACGTGTTCCCGCCTTTCCCCGACAGGCATGAGTTCGAGCTCTTCGCGAGCATGAACGCGGCGAAGGAGGTCGGTGGCGATTTCTACGACTTCTATATGGTCGGCAGGGACACCCTGGGCTTCCTGATCGCGGATGTCTCGGGCAAGAGCATTCCCGGCGCCATGTTCATGATGACGGGCAAGACGATCATAAAGAGCCTTGCCGAGAGCGGACTTCCTCCTGCGGATGTGTTCACAATCGCCAACGAGAAGCTGTGCGAGGGCAACGACGCCCAGTTGTTCATCACCGCCTGGATGGGATACCTGGACCTCGATACGGGTGTTGTGCATGTCGCCAACGCAGGACACAACCCGCCTGTCCTGATCCGTGACGGGAAAGCCGAATACGTGAGGCTCAGGCCCGGTCTCATGCTTGCCGGCAGGAACGGCATGGTCTACAGGGAGCAGACGCTGCAGCTCCAGGAGGGCGATATCCTCTACCTCTACACCGACGGAGTCACCGAGGCGATGGACTCCGATGAGAACATGTACGGCGAAAGCAGATTGAAGGAGCTGCTCTCGTTCGGGGATGACTATCCTGCTCCGTCGGGAGCGAACGGCATCGCCGGAGCGGTGTGCGAAGCGGTGACGGCGGATCTTGAAAGCTTTGTGAAGGGTGCGGAGCAATCGGATGACATCACGATGCTGTGCATAAGATATCTGGGAAAGAAGTGAATCCGAGGATTCGGAAAAAGGAGAAACGACTATGGAAGAGAAAATGAAAGAAGCCTTCGAGAAATTCTGCGGCAAACTCAACGACGAGCAGAAGGCAAGGGCAAGCAAATGTCGGACATGGGATGAGCTGATGGAGTTCGCAGGCAATGAGGGAGTGGAGCTCCCCGATGATTTCCTGGACTTCGTCGCAGGTGGCAAGACCATCAATTTCCGTCCTGTGGATCTGGAGTACTTCGATTCGACTCCGGAGAAAAAACAGACGAATTTCTTCTGATCTCCTGAAGTAGTCTTCAAGTGGATTTTAGTTTACAATACAGGTATGTTCGACAAGCAAATCAAGGCGATAACCCTGGATTTCGACGGCACGTCGCTCCAGAGGGACAAGATATGGCTCAGTCCGCGCAACCATCATGCGCTGAAGGAATGCCAGAAGAGGGGCATCGTCTGCATTCCGTGCACCGGAAGGTCGGCGGACATGTTCCCGCCCCAGTTCGAGGACGGTTCCTTCCGCTACTGGTTCACCTGCTGCGGGGCGAGGGTCCTGGACAGGCTGACGGGTGAGATCATCTACAAGGATGGCTTCACACCTGAGCAGAGTGCTGAAATCTGCAGGATATTCGAAGGCCTGGGCATCTATTGCGAGGTCGCGGCCGAAGGGCGCATCCTGTTCGAGAAGGATGTGCTGGACAACCTGTACAGGTATCCGGTCCCGCCGCACCATGTCTGGTACATGTATGCGTCGGGACGCCCGGTGCCGGTCTACGGGAAGCTTTCGGATTACTTCCTGTCGCAGGACATCGGTGCCGAGAAGTTCAATCTGTACGGGATTCCCGAGGAGAAGTACATGGATCTGCTGGACAGGTTCAACAGGCTGCCCTATGTGGTGACCAGGATGTCGGACCCTGTGGGAATCCAGATACAGAGCAAAAACGTCGACTGCATCAAGGCCATGCAGACCCTGCTGGACCGAATAGGCATAACGTTCGACGAGGTGCTGAGCATAGGGGACTCGATGATCCTGGACGGGCAGATGATCCGTCGTGCCGGCATAGGAGTTACGCTGGAGAACGCTCCGGACGACGTGAAGGCGATCGCGGACTACGTGACCGACAGATACGACGAGGATGGCTTCGCCAAGGCGCTGGAGAAACTGGTTCTGCATGCGGTCTGAACTCGGTAGTCTCTACAGTTTCTACTCGAAAGAACTGAAGGACAACATCCTCTCCTTCTGGCTGCCACGCTGTGAGGACAAACAGTACGGCGGTTATCTCAACTGTTTCGACAACAGGGGGGAGAGGCTTGTATCATACGACAAATACACATGGAGCCAGGGTCGTTTCCTGTGGATGTTCTCCCGCCTGGCCTCCACGAAGGCCCCGCTGTTCGACAACTCCACGCGCAGGGAGTTCCTGCGCCTTGCCGGAAACGGATACGCTTTCCTCCGGGACCACTGTCTGATCGGTCCCGACGACTGGCGCTGCGTGTTCCTGATGGAAAGGGACGGAACGCCGAAGAAGGTCGGAAACTACGGGACCCTGGACATGAGCATCTACGCCGACTGCTTCGTGGCCATCGGCATGGCGGCGTATTCTGTGGCATCTCATGATTCTTCCGCCTACGAATTCGGAAAGAAGCTTTTACGCTCCATCATGAAGAGGGTGGCTTCCGGATGCTTCAACACCCTGCCGTATCCGCTGGATCCCGCATACCGCGCCCACGGGATCCCGATGATCCTGACAAATGTGGCCAAAGAGCTTTATGATGCGGCTCTCGTATTCGATCCAGGCTTTGCCCCGGATCTGCTCGCCTATATGGAGATGATGGCCTGTGATGTGATCGACCACTTCAGAAAAGACGATTCCCTCATCCGTGAGGTCATCGCTTCCGACAATGGTCCTGTGGAAGGACTTCTTGGCAACCATATCAATCCCGGACACTCGATAGAGGATTCATGGTTCCTGGACGATGCGGCCGTCCTCCTGAGAAGACCCGACATCTCCGCCTGTGCCGCGGATATCATGAAGAACTCGTTCCACTGCGGCTGGGACAGGGAATACGGCGGGATCCTGCATTACGTGAGCCTCGGGGAGGATCCGCTTTGCTTCGAATCCGACTCCGACGAGCCCACCGTGAAACAGGTGCAGGGCGGTTGGGGCGACAAGCTCTGGTGGGTGCATTCCGAGACCCTCTACGCCTCGCTGCGTTTCTATCTGAAGACCGGGGACCCCGTTTTCCTCGGGATCCACGACAGGACCTTCAGGTATGTGTTCTCGCATTTCCCCAACCCGGACAGGACGGTGAGGGAATGGATCCAGATTCTGACAAGGGAGGGCGATCCCCAGGAGAAGGTCGTGGCCCTGCCGGTCAAGGACCCGTTCCACATCACCCGCAACCTGCTTCTGATCTGCGAGCTCCTGGCGTAAAAATAAAACTGCGGCAGGTTGTCTGCCGCAGTTGTTCCCGAATGATGATTCCCTACATCTTCATCGAGGAGGAAAGGTCCGTTCCCTTCCTCGTGTTCATCGTGTAGATGATCGCGAACACGACGACCAGCAGGACCGTGGAGAGGGCGCTCGCCTTTCCGAGTTCTCCCGAGTTCACCGCATTGAAGATCTGGATCGGGACCGTCTTGGTCTTGACTCCGCACAGCAGGATGGTGGTGCTCAGCTCCTGCAGCAGCGTTGTCAGCGTCATGACCGAACCGGAGATGATGGCCGGCATGATGAGGGGGACGCTGATCCTGCGGAAGGTGTAGAACCATGTCGCACCGCTTATGGTGCTGGCCTCCTCAAGCGACGGGTTGAGCTGCGTGAGGTTGGCCGCGACCGAGCGGTAGACGTACGGGGTTCTCCTGATCATATAGGAGATGATCAGGATGATGTACGTTCCGGTGAGCTTGAAGACCCCGTTTCCTCCGAAAGCGGAGAGCAGGGCGATCGAGACGACGGTACCTGGCAGGATGAACGGGGCCATGATGGACAGGTCCAGCAGTGCGGCTCCCTTGGGTTTCTTCCTCTCCGTGATGTAGGCCAGGACGGATCCGAACAGGGCGCACATCAGCGTCGCGGTCAGCGACAGGAAGAAGGAGTTGAACATCTCGTGGCTGGAGTTCTTCCAGATGCCGGCATAGTTGGCCCAGGTGAAACCTGTGGGCAGCAGGCCGTCCCATCTGGTGAAGAAGCTCATGATGATGATCGTCAGCTGGGGCAGCAGCGAGAAGATCAGGATGATCAGGCAGAAGACTATGGCGATGATCCTGGCGCCGATTCCTTCATGCAGTTTGGCATCGGTATGTGTGGAGGAGATCGTCTCGTACTCGTGTCTGGAGACGATGTACTTCTGCACGTAGAGGACCAGTCCGGTGATAAGGACGTTGATGACGGCGATGGCCGATGCCAGGTTGATGTCTCCGGATCCGCCGTATGCGAATTTGATCAGCGTGGGGAGCACGTAGTTGTTGGCTCCGATTCCGATGACGGCGGGGATTCCGTAGTTTCCGATGGCCCTGACGAACACCAGGAGGGCCGCGGCGCCCAGCGAGGGGATGATCAGCGGCAGCGTGATGGTCCTCATGATCCTGGCCCTGCCGGCGCCCATGAGCATCGCGGACTCCTCGAGCAGCGCGTTGGCGCCGGAGAAGGCACCGTATGCCATCTGGAACACGAAGGGGTAGTAGGTCAGCGTCATGCACAGGATCATTCCGAACATGCCGTAGATGCTGGGGATTTCTATTCCGAACGGACTCAGAAGCCAGTTGAGCGCCACCCTGACTATTCCCTTGTTGCCCAGGAGGATGACCCATGTGTAGGCTCCGACGAACGAAGGCATGATTATCGGCAGGATGCCGAGCGAGACCAGGAGCTTCTTGCCGGGGATCTTCACGCGTGCCACGCAGTAGCCCATCGGTACGCCGATGAGGATGCAGAGCAGCGTGACGGAGACGCTGACGACAAGCGAGTTGCGCAGCGCCCTCAGGTAGATCCTGGTCCTGAAGAAGGTCCTGAAGCTTTCAAGGGACCAGCCCGTGAATGCGAAATCGTAATCGGCAGGTGCCCAGAAGGCCCTTATCAGCGTGATCGCCATCGGGTAGAGCAGGAAAACGGCGATGAACAGCATGGGGACCGCGAATATGATCACCTGCGAGAAGTCCTTCTGGAAGAACCTCTTTATCCTGCTGGTTTCCGCTCCATTCTCTATCATGGAGTATGTTCTGCTCATATCTCTCTTCCCTCCGGTGAGAACAGGGCGATTCTGCTTTCGTCGAATGAGACGTAGACGTCGTCGCCTTCGTGTATGCCCGGCTGCATGCTGTCCATGTCGATCTCGAGCGTCACAGGTGAGATCTCCCTGCTGATCTCGACTTCGTAGCGGATGAACGAGCCCAGGTGCTGGATGATCCTGACAGTGCCGGGGATGGATTTCTCCGTCTTATCGGAGGAGACGGCCAGGTATTCCGGTCTGCCGCCGATAAGGACCGTATCGCCGGCCTTGGGCTCCACGTGGCGCTTTTCGGCCCTGATGGCCACCCTGATGCCGGTGGTGTCGATCTCGGCGACGGTTTCCTCCGCATTGCTTGAGATGACCTTGGCGTTGAAGAAGTTCATCTTTCCGATGAAGTTGGCGACGAATGCGTTCCTGGGGCGGTTGTAGAGCTCGTCGGATGTTCCGATCTGCTCGACGACGCCCTTCCTGAGGACCGCCAGCCTGTCGCCGACGGCCATGGCCTCCTCCTGGTCATGGGTGACGAAGATCGTGGTTATGTTGGTGGCTTTCTGGATCCTGCGGATCTCGGCCCTCATGTAGCGGCGCAGCTTGGCGTCGAGGTTGGCCAGAGGCTCGTCCAGAAGCAGGACATCCGGATCATAGACCAGTGCGCGGGCGATGGCGACACGCTGCTGTTGGCCTCCGGAAAGGGCGGTGGGGCTCGGGTTCCTCTTGAGCTCCTCGGTCAGGCCCACAAGCTCCATGACATCGTTGACCTTTTTGGTGACGATGTCGTTGGGGACTTTCCTGACCCTGAGACCGTAAGCAACATTCTCGAAGATGGACATGTGGGGGTAGAGGGCATAGCTCTGGAAGACCATTCCGATGTTCCTCTTGTACGGAGGGATGGTCGAGATGTCCACATCGCCGTAATACATCTTTCCGGATGTGATGGTGTCAAGACCGGCCGTATTCCTCAGCAGGGTGGTCTTTCCGCAACCGGAAGGTCCCAGAAGGCAGAAGAGCTCGCCTTCGTTGATGGTGAATGAAATGTCCTTGAGGGCGTGTACCTCGTTCTTGGTTCCAAGCCCGAAAATCTTGTTTACATTCTCATATCTTACGTTCTTGCTCATGAGATGTAGTCTCCTATTTCCTTAATAACTGTTCCCGATAAAAGTTTGGGCCGCCCGCCAGGCAGGCAGCCCATGTCGACCTATGATGCTTTTGATCAAAGGAATGTGGCGAACTCGGCGCGGAGCTGCTTCTTCAGCTTTCCGGCCTCGGTTGCGTCATACTCGAAGAACGGAAGCTCGTCGAGAGCGGGGAGGAAGTCGGGTCCCTCGACCTCTGTCGAGACAGGTCTTCTTCCGACGCTTCTGATGACCTCTGCTCCGGCTGTGCTTGTGAACCAGTCCATGAAGATCTTGGCGGCCTCGAGGTTCTTGCAGCCGTCGATGATTCCGGCGCCCTCGATTCTCCTTCCGGTTCCTTCCTCAGGATAGAAGTATGTGACGGGGCTGCCCTGTGCGATGGCGGTGGAGACGTTGCTCTCGCCTGTCATGGTCAGAGCGTACTCTCCGCGTGCGACTGCCTGCGGGCCGGCCTTGGAGTCGGTGACGTAGACTGTGCCGTTGTCGACGATGGCCTTGGCCAGGCTGAGGTCGCCGGCGAGCTTGTACATCATGTAGAGCTGTGCGTAGGCGCTTCCGGAGGATGCCGGGTCGGTCATGATGATCTTGCCCTTGTACTTCGGGTCGGCGAGGTCGAACCATGACTTGGGAACGTCATCGCCCTGGAGAAGGTCCGTGTTGTACATGAATGTCTGCAGCGGCATCGAGCATGCATACCATCTGTTCTCCGCATCCTTGTAGGCGGCTTCGAACTTGGCGTCGTTGGCGTTCTTGTACGGAACGAGGTTCTTGGCGATGGACTCGAGGTTGTCCTGTGCGAGCAGGAGGACGACGTCCGAGTCGGACGACTTCTGGTTGACCAGTGTCACGACGTCACCGGAGTCCTTCTCCAGGTGTGTCACCGTGATGTTCGGATACACTGCATTGAATGCCTCGATGATGGCAAGGCTTTCCTTTTCCTTTCCTGCGCTCAGAAGGACGAGCTCCATTTTCTCATCTTTCTTCTCCGTCTCCGTGGCGGCCTGTGCGAACACTGCCGACATGGCGAGAGCGATAATCAAAACAACAGCTAAAGTTCTTTTCACTTCTTAGCCTCCTTTCGTGTTTCTGTACTAAAGTTTACCACATCGACCGGATAAAACAATAAAAATCATTTTACGTCACGGCCCGTGATTCGGTGCTATAATCGATAGCGCTATGATTCTGAAAGGAAAAATCGTTCTTCAGGACAAGGTGATCCACGGTTTCCTGCGCATATCCGACGGCAGGATCGCCGCAGTTTCCGAAAGTGCGGTCGCCCCTCATGAAGGGGAGAAGATTGTCGATTACGGAACCTCCTACATAATGCCAGGTTTCGTGGACCTCCATACCCACGGAAGCGGCGGGTTCGATTTCATGGACGGAAGCACCGCCGATATCGCGGGCGCCGCCCGCAGCCATGCGGTCCACGGCACCACCACATGCCTTCCCACTACGCTGACATGCTCGGATGACGACATGTTCATTTTCTTCCGCAATCTCAGGGAAGTGAGGTCCCTGCAGCTTTCCGGCAACCTGACCGGGTGCGCGAAGATGCTGGGCGCGCATCTGGAGGGTCCGTACTTCGACATGGTCGAGAAGGGCGCCCAGGATCCCAGGTACATCCGCGACCCGTCGCCGGAGCATTACGGGGCTTTCCTGGATGCCGCCGACGGCCTTGTCAGGAGATGGTCGGTAGCCCCTGAGAGGCCGGGTGCCATGGAATTCATAGATACGATGGTGAAACAGGGTATCGTCGTATCCGCCGCCCACACCGCCGCCACATACGACATCATTTCCGAAGCCTACGACCACGGCCTTAATCTCCTGACCCATTTCTACAGCGGGATGAGCACCATCACAAGGCGCGGCGGTTTCAGGGTCCTTGGTGCGGTGGAGAGCGGATACCTGATCGACGGTATGAATCTGGAGCTGATCTGCGATGGAAGCCATCTTCCGCCGGAGCTTCTCGAGATGATTTTCAAACTGAAGGACCACAGGCGCATCATCGCCTGTTCGGACAGCATGAGGGGTGCCGGCATGCCGGACGGTCCGTCCATCCTGGGACCCAGGAACAACGGGACGGAATGCATAATAGAGGACGGGATCGCCAAGATGCCCGACCGGACCTGCTTCGCCGGAAGCATCGCCACAGGCGACAGGCTTGCACGGACACTGCATGGTATTGTAGGGTTGGGGATGGACGAGGTCTCCAGGATCCTCTGCCTCCAGCCTGCCGCACTGATCGGGCTCGAAGGGGAGATCGGGTCGATCGAAATAGGAAAATGTGCCGACCTTGTGGTCTGCGATGATGCTGTCATGATAGAACAGGTTTACATCGACGGGGTTCCCGTCGGGAAATGAGGAGGATACGATGAACATCAACATAAGTGTTTCGACAACGGCTGCCGAGAACGGCAGGAAGGCCGCCCTGAAGGCCGCAGAGCTCATCAACAAGGCCATCGCGGAAAAGGGCCATGCGAGGATAATCCTCTCCACCGGCGCAAGCCAGTTCGAGATGTTCGAGAACCTTGTGAAGCAGGATGTCGACTGGTCGAAGGTGGAGATGTTCCACCTGGACGAATATGTGGATCTTCCCGAGACGCACATCGCCTCATTCCGCAAGTATCTGAGGGAAAGGTTCGTGGACATCGTCCATCCGGGCGCGGTGCATTTCGTAGGCGAGGGTGATGTGGATGCCAATATCGCGGAGCTGACGCGTGAACTTCGCAAGGACGTCGTCGATGTCGGACTCATCGGAATCGGTGAGAACGGCCACATCGCATTCAACGATCCACCGGCGGATTTCGAGGCCACCGAGGCCTACAGGGTCGTGAACCTGGACCACAAGTGCCGCATGCAGCAGGTGGGCGAGGGCTGGTTCGCCACCGAGGACGATGTCCCGAGACAGGCAATCTCCATGCTTCCGAAGCAGATCATGGCATGCAAGGCCATCGTTTCGGTTGTGCCCCACAAGGTCAAGGCCAAGGCCGTCTACGACACGATCACCCGGAAAGTGAACAACATGGTGCCTGCCACGCTGCTGAAGACCCATCCCGAGTGGTACCTGTACATAGACGACGATGCCGCCTCGATGCTGATAGGCTGACGGCAGACAGGCGGATTCCGTTCCATCATTTCCGTTCCTCCGTTGCTTAATCTATACACGGCCGTCGGTTGCGTGTAGTATGGAAAGCGACTATGAGCATATTCGACGGATTGACATTGATCGGAGGGCTTAGCCTCTTCCTGTTCGGAATGAATGTGATGGGGCAGGCTCTCCAGAGAAGGGCAGGCAACAGTCTCAAACGGATTCTGGGAAAGCTGACCGATAGGAAACTCGTGGGTTTCGCAACAGGGCTGGCCGTTACAGCGGCCATCCAGAGTTCTTCGGCGGCAACCGTCATGATCGTGGGTTTCGTGAACTCGGGGCTCATGACACTCAGGCAGTCGATGAGCCTGATCATGGGTGCGAACGTCGGGACGACGGTGACGGCGTGGCTGCTCAGCCTTTCCGGCATCTCCGGCGGGAGCTTTTTCCTCCAGCTGCTCAAACCGTCATCGTTCACACCTGTCCTCGCCCTGGTCGGTGTCATAAAACTCATGGGCTCGAAGACCGTGAAAGGCAAGGACACGGGTACTATCCTCCTGGGTTTCGCGACCCTGATGTTCGGGCTCGATACCATGTCGGGCGCTGTTTCGGCCATCAAGGACCTGCCGGAGTTCCACAATCTGCTGCTCACCTTCGAGAACCCGATTCTGGGCCTGGTCGCAGGTGCGGTGATAACGGCGGCGATCCAGTCGAGCTCCGCCGCCGTGGGTATCCTGCAGTCGCTGTCGATGACAGGTCTTGTTTCCTTCGAGATCGCGATCCCGATCATCATGGGCATGAACATCGGCGCCTGCGTGCCGACGCTCATCTCCTCCGTGGGAACCAACACGAACGCGAAACGGGCCGCGATGTTCCACCTTGTGTTCAACGTGTTGGGTGCAGTCTTCTGGCTGATCGTCTACATGGTCGTGAGGCTTGCCGCGGCACCGGCATTCCTCCTGGAGGCGACGAATCCGTTCGGAATAGCGGTCGTGCACACGCTGTTCAAGCTTCTGTGCTCGGCTCTTCTCATGCCCATGGACGGGATCCTGGAGAAGCTTGTCTGCCGCATCGTCAGTGAGACTTCCAAGCCTCAGGTCGTCGAGCTCGACGAACGTCTGATGAAGACTCCGGCTGTCGCACTCGAAAGATGCCGTGTGCTGATGAACGGACTTGCGGAGGTCGCCAGGGATTCCATCGGTGAGAGCCTGGATTCAATAGGCCGATACTCCGAAGCGGTCGAGCAGACCATCCGGAAGAAGGAGGACCTGACCGACCATTACGAGGACATCATCGGTTCCTATCTCGTGAAACTGAGCAGTCTCAAGATAGACGAGGACCAGAGCATGATGGCCGCGGCCTATCTGAAGCTGATCGCCGATTTCGAGAGGATCGCCGACCACAGTGTGAACATCGTCGTTTCCGCCGGGGAACTGAAGCAGAAGGACATCTCATTCTCCGACGATGCTGAAAAGGAGCTGCAGGTTGTCGCGAGGGCGATCAGGGAGATCACCGGACTCGCCTGCCAGGCCTTCGTGGATCTGGATGTCGAAGCCGCCTTCAAGGTCGAGCCCCTTGAGCAGGTCGTCGACTACCTGAAGGAGGAGATGCGCACACGTCATATCAGAAGACTCCAGCGTGGAGGATGCAGCATCGAGGCCGGATTCATACTGAACGATATCCTGACGAGCATGGAGCGTGTCAGCGACCACTGTTCCAATATCGCGGGCTGCATCATAGACTCGGGCATGCACAACCTGAACCTGCACCAGACGCTCAATGAATACAAGCACAACAGCGAGAAGTTCGACAACGCCTACAGGCAGTTCATGAACGAGTACAGGTTCGACTGAAAGACAGCCGGAACAACGCGTTCCTTGCATGTATAGTCCGTGCAAATGTATTGACATTGTGCTGTAACTGTTTGAAAATATGAACAGAGGAAGCGCATATGGCAACAATCAACATGAGTATCAGGACAGATTCCAATCTGAAGGCACAGGCGGAAATAGTTCTGGCGCAACTTGGAATGAACATGAACGGTACCATCAATATGTTCCTCAACCAGATTGTCAGAGACAAGGCTGTTCCTTTAAGCCTCTCGCTGAGTTCTGAACAATCAGTATATGCGGATCTTCTTGCTGCTCAGGCGGAACGGGCCGCTGGCCATGTCGGGCGGGATGGGAATACTGTTCTTGATGAGATGGATGCAATAATAGCGGAAGCGGAGAAGAGGGAGGAATAATGTCCTTCAAGGTGATTGTCTCGGGCAGGGTGGACAGGCAACTTCTACAACACGTGGAATTCCTTTCCAAAGTCAGTGTTCCTGCTGCCAAGCGGTTCCGGGCAGGCTATGCGCAGATTCTGGAACGTTTGGAAGACAATCCTTTCCAGTTTCCGGCAGAGACGGATCCGAATCTTCCATCCGGGATTTATAGACAGGCGTTTTTCGAAAAGAGATACAAAGCTCTTTTCATCATTGATGGAGACTCGGTTTTTCTTGATGCGGTGGTTGACTGCCGTCAGAATGCATGCGACTAAGGGCTCTTTGATTCAGAAAACGTAGCGTTCAAGCCTGTCGAAGGCTTCGATGACTTTTTTCCTTGGAAGAGCCAGGTTCATCCTGATGGTCCGCGGGAAGAGGAAG
>JBGUMQ010000013.1:0-2412 GCA_045116915.1 Sphaerochaetaceae bacterium
AGGGGCCTTCCGACAATGCCCAGCTTGGTGAACTTCTCCTCAGGCGGATTTGTTGCGTCATCGAATCTGTGACCCGGAGTAACCATCACCATCTGTGCACGCGGATACAGTTCCCTGATTGTCCTGATGAGGTGGTCCACGCTTCCGCAGAATGTGGTGCGTTCCTTGTCCCCGATTTCCCCGAACGGAGCATCGCCGTGGCCGTAGTCGTTGGTGCCGCCGAACACCATGATGATGTCGGCGGACGGGTCCATGTCCCAGCAGCGGCCGCAGAAATTCAGGTCATGGCGCGCCTTGTCGCTGGGACGGCTCTGATGGGCGATCCTTGTGCCGCTGACTCCGTAGTTGTTGGCCTTCTTCAGCCCGCAGGCCTTCGCGATGTACCTGTCGTAACGGTTTCCGTCATCATTGAGCCCGCGCCCTTCGGTGAGGCTGTCTCCGAGAAAATCGATAACTTTGCCTTTGAGTTCCATGGCTACGATTATATATCAAACCAGACAGTTTGTTAAACCTTGAGATTGTCTTCATTCCAGAACCTCAAAGAATCCGATGTCACAATAAATGTCACCGTTTTGTCATCATAATGTCACTATTGAATGTCACTGCCGAGAGTCACAGCAGCATAGGGCTCACTCCTCTTTCCCGGTCTCGTTGAGCCTTGCCAGCTTCTTCATGAACGACGGGATGTCGATCCCCTGGGGGCAGTGCTCCATGCACGAACCGCATCCGATGCAGTTCGAAGGAAGCTTGTCGGCATCGAAACCGTCAAGCGCATCCTTGCTCCAGTGCCCCTCGTACCTGTAGTCGTTGTAGACCTTCATCAGAGCCGGGATATCCAGCTGCATTGGGCAGTCCGGCGTGCAGTAGCGGCATGCGGTGCACGGAACCGAGAACCCCTTCTTGAACTCATGCGCCACATCGATCAGGAAGGCCGACTGCTCAGGCGTGAGGGCGTTGTCGCGCTCGAAAGTCCTGAGGTTGTCCCTGACCTGGTCCGTCGTGGACATGCCGCTCAGCATCACCATCACATTTGGATGGGTCATCAGCCACCTGAACGCCCAGGACGATACCGACCAGAGCGGCTGGGCTTCCTGAAGCTTGGCATCGAGCTCCGGTGTAAGGCTTGAAAGACGGCCTCCACGGACGGATTCCATGACGATTATCGGTATATTGCGCTCTGTCAGGATATTGTATTCCTCTTGCGTGGTGGAGAACTCCCAGTCCAGGTAGTTCATCTGGATCTGCGCGAAATCCCACTTGTGGGCATCGGCGAAGCGCCTCAGCGTGTCTGTGGATGCATGGGAGGAGAATCCGAAATAAGTGATCTTCCCCTCTTTCTTCATCTGCTCGAAGAACTCGATGCATCCGCAATCCAGGTAGTTGTCGATGTTGCTGTCCAGCAGACAGTGCAGCAGGTAGAAATCGATATGGTCTGTCTGAAGCCTTTCCAGCTGCTCGGCGAAAACCGCCTTGTAATCCGGATTGGCCCTGTAGTTGAACTTGGTCGCAAGATAGAAGCTGTCGCGGGGATAGCGCTTCATAGCCTTGCCTACGGTCCTCTCCGAGTCCCCGTTCTGATAGACGTACGCCGTGTCGTAGTAGTTGACGCCGCCCTTCATGGCCATGTCCAGCATCTTGGCCGATTCCTCATAGTCTATGGGGGAATTCCACTTGTCCTCGCCGAGCGAAGGGAGCCTCATGTTCCCCATTCCCAGCCTTGAAAGCCTTATGTCCCTGAACTGTCTGTAGATCATGATGCCACCCTTTCCGTTATGTTGATTTCTTCAAGGATAACCCACATATGACAAAAAAGCCACCGGAGAAAACCCCGATGGCTGGATTCAACTGGTTCAACAGGTCCGGATCACTTCGCCTTTCCCTGGTTTGCGACAGCCGCCATCTTTGCGGCGAGTGCGGCCTGGTCGCCCAGATAGTACTTGTTCACGACATTGAACTTGTCATCGAACTCGTAGACCAAGGGGACACCGGTCGGGATGTTGACTCCGAGGATCTCGTCCTTGCCCATCTTGTCGAAATACTTCACAAGAGCCCTGAGCGAGTTTCCGTGGGCGGCGATGATGACACGCTTGCCGGCCTTCATGTCCTTCTTGATTACATCCTCGAAATACGGGACGACTCTCTCGATCGTGGTCTCGAGGCTCTCCGTCAGCGGCAGCTCCTTGGGATCGACCGATGCGTAGATGGCCTGGTTGGCCGGATTCCTCTCGTCTGTGGCCTCGAGTTTGGGCGGCTTGACGTCGAACGACCTTCTCCAGATCTTGACCTGCTCCTCACCGTACTTCTCAGCTGTCTCTGACTTGTTCAGACCCTGAAGGGCACCATAATGTCTCTCATTGAGCTTCCATGTCTTTGTGACAGGCAGCCAGACCCTGTCCATCTCATCAAGGATGT
>JBGUMQ010000014.1:0-12874 GCA_045116915.1 Sphaerochaetaceae bacterium
TCTGACGAAGTGCATCGCCCTTGAGCTCGGTCCCGTGGGTGTCCACGTCAACTACGTCTGCCCGGGTCCCGTCGACACTCCCATGATGGTCCGCATAGAGAAGGATTTCTTCCCCCAGCTGTCCCACGAGGAAGCCATGGCCGCCCTTGCCGGCGCCTACGCCATGGACAAGCGCTATGCCGAGCCCGAAGAGGTCGCCGATGCGGTCATGTACCTTGCCTCGGAGGTTTCCGCCCATACCGCCGGCATGGGGATGCACATCGATTCCAAGGTTTCAGCAGCAAACTGACGTTTTCAAAACAGTGTTCTGAGAAAAAGAGAGAGCCCTGCATTCGCAGAGCTCTCTTTCATTTTGCGCCGTTGTACTCAGATCAGCTTCTCCAGCTGGGAGAGCAGCGATTCGAACTTTGCTGTCGCCGCATCCACCGGCTCCTGTGTGGACATGTCCACGCCTGCACCCTTCAGGGTCTGGATCGGGAACTTGGATCCGCCGGACTTCAGGAAGCCCAGGTAGTCGTCCAGCTCCTTCTGCCCGCCGTTGAGCACACGCTCGGAGAGGGCGATCGCCGCCGAGATCCCGGTGGCGTACTTGTAGACGTAGTATGCGTTGTAGAAATGCGGGATCCTCAGGCCTTCCAGGTCCGAGTCCTCCTCGAATACCATGTCGGGTCCGAAGTAGGCTTCCAGCAGGCCGCGGTATGTCTTCCTGAGCGTGGATACCGTCAGCGGCTGTCCCTGTTCCTGCTGCGTGTGGCACAGGAGCTCGAACTCGGCGAACATCGTCTGCCTGAACAGCGTGGCGATGATGTCGTCGATCTGCTTGGCGATGATGTAGGTCTTCATCTCCGGACTTTCGGCGTTGTCCGTGAGGTACTTGGCCACCAGCTGCTCGTTGAACGTGGAAGCGACCTCGGCCTCGAAGATGGTGTAGTCGTAGCACAGGAACGGGTTGTTGCGCTTGGAGTAGTAGCTGTGCATGCTGTGGCCGCCCTCGTGTGCAAGGGTGAAGACGTCTCCAAGGACATCCTCCTTGTAGTTGAGCAGGATGTAGGGGGCGCCGATGAAGCCGCCGCTGGAGAAGGCTCCGCTGCGCTTCCCCTTGTTCTCGTAGCGGTCGACCCATCTGTCGGTGGTGATGCCCTTGTAGATGGTCCTGACGTAGTCCTCTCCGAGGGGCCTGAGGGCGTTCTTCACGATCTCTGCGGCCTCGTCGTAGGTCTTGTGCGTCTTGACCGAGCCCACGAGCGGGACGTAGACGTCGTAGTGCCTCAGATCGTCCAGGCCCAGGACCCTCTTGCGGAGTCCGTAGTACTTGTGGAGGGTGGGGAAGGCCTTGTGGACCGATTCGATGAGGCCCGTGTAGACGCTGCGCGGCACGTCGTCGCGGTAGAGCGCGGCGTCGAGTGCGGTGTCGAACCCGCGCACGCGTGCGTTGAAGATGTCCTGCTTGACCGATCCCGTGTAGAGGGTGGCGATGGTCTGCTGGTGGGCCCTGTACGTCCCGTAGAACTGGCTGTAGGCGCGGCGCCTGAGGTCCCTGTCGGGACTGATCATGAACTGCGACCATGTGCTCTGCGAAAGCGGCATGCCGTCGACCTTGCCGAAATCCATGTCCACGTTGGTGAGCATGCCGAACGCGCTCCTGGGCGTGCCCTGGAGCTCGGACTGCTTGGCGAGGATCTCCTCCTCCTTCTGTCCCAGCGTGTGCTCCTTCTGGCGCATGATCTTCTGAAGATAGACGCGGCTGTCGTCGAACTCCTTCTCCTTTATCCACTTGTCGAGGTTCTTTATCCCCAGGATCTCGGGATCCATGTAGCTGACGGCCGCCATCAGGTCGGTGTAGACCTGCGAGACGATGCCCATCTTCCTCTGGTTCTCCGGATCGTCGTTCTCCGCCGATGACTTCAGCGATGCGTAGACGTAGACCTGTTCGGCGAGCATGCATGCGTCGGAAAGCCACTTCATGGCTTCCAGCAGATTGGCCGGGTCCTTGCCCAGCGTCCCTCTGAACTTGCCGGCCTCGCCGACCTTCTTCTTCAGCTTCTGAAGGTCCGTCTCCCATGCCTCGTCGCAGGGATAGAGACTGCTGAGATCCCACTTGTCGTTTTCCGCGACCTGACTCCTCAACGGAATTTCCTTTGCCATGTCATCACTCCTTGATAAGTTTCATTATGCTTCTTGCGGCCTTGCCCCTGTGGCTGTAGAGGTTCTTGTCTCCGTCGGGCAGAAGGGCCATGGAACAGCCGGCGGCGTTGCAGTGGAACACGGGGTCGTATCCGAATCCTCCTGTCCCTTTCGCCTCCTCGTGGAGGATCCTGCCCTCGGCGTTCTCGACCGCACAGTATATCCTGTTCCTGTCGAACATCATCACTATGGCGCAGACGAAGACGGCGTTCCGTTCCTCTTCCTTCCTGCCCTCGAGCATTTTGATCAGCAGCATGTTCTTCTCGTGTGCGCTGAGGAGGGGACCTCCGTCCTCGGATCCGAAACGCGCCGTCCTGACGCCCAGGAGCCCGGGGAGGGCGGGGACAATCAGGCCGCTGTCGTCGGCCATGACGGGAATGTGCAGGTCCTTGGCGACCTCGTACAGCGCCTGTGCCTTTATCAGTGCGTTGTCGAGGAATGTCGTGCCGTTCTCCTCGCAGTCGAACTCCAGTCCCAGGTCGGAGGGAAGGAGGATCTCGTATCCGCTGAAGAGCTGGCTGAACTCATGACGCTTGTGCGCATTGGAGCTCGCAAGCAGTATCCTTTTGTCTTGTGCCATGCTTTGAGGATAGTTGATTTGCAGGTGCTAGTCTACAGGTGGACGACGGTTCGGGGAGCATGGTTATCCCGAATTCGGGAAACGGTTCGAACACCGGGATCTCCGGCGCCGGCTTCTTCCTGGAAAGGAGCAGGGCTTTCCTGAAGGGACCCGTGTAGTTGTCCAGGTTCTCGATGTTCACCAGCTCCATCATCGTCTTGGAGTAGTGCACGGCCGTGGCTATGGACCGGGTGTCCGTGCCGAGGAGTTCGGAGAGTACAGTGTAGCGGACATTCATCCTCCTGTGCCCGATGCGGCTGCCCAGCATCCTCAGCTGGGTTTTCTGGTATGCCAGCTTCCTTTCGATCTGATTCGTGTCCAGTGCCGTGCGGAGGTGGGATTCCAGCTCTATCCTGCGCATGTTGAAGAAGTTCCTGCGCTGTCGGAGGTACTGCCTGCTCTTCCTGCCCGAAGCGTATGTTTCCGCCACCTCGGCGAGGTAGTCGGCTATCATGATGGTCTGTGCCCTGTCGATGTTCAGTATCCTGCAGAAGTTGTCGACAATGTCCGAGGTGAGGGACGGGAGCAGGGTGCATATGAATATGAACAGGCTTCTGCGCCTGGCGGGTCTCGCCGCGCAGATGGACCTCAGGCGGACGGCCGCGGTCCCCGGTTCCTCCGGCGGCTCCTCTCCCAGCAGAATGTCCTCCGGCCCGGGCTGTCCGCACAGGTCCCCGGTCATGAGGCTGTCGATGGACCTGCGCGAATTGAGGCACCGGCTCCTGCGCGTGTAGGCGAGATAGCTCATCGCCCTGAGCTCCATGCAGTGCCTGAGGAACGCGAGCATGCACGAACGCTCCGGGTCGAACGCGTCGATCATGGCCCTCAGGTCCTTCTCCACGAACAGGATGAAACCCGACATCTCGTCATTTGTGATTATCGCCCTGACCGCCTTCATGAAGTATATCTCCACGATGACCATGTCCTTGAGCTTCATGAACTCCCTTTCGATCCGCTCCGGGTCCGCACAGGGATCGCCGGATAGCCCGATGTACAGTCTGGCCTGCTCCTGCAGCAGTTCTTCCGAATCCATTTTTCTTCTCCCCATTGAAAGATTAACAGAAGATATTGCGGTTTATAAGGCACCTCATGCAGGTTTTTTATGTTGTTTTCCGGATTCCGGGCCGTCGATGCGAAAAAAAGAGGACCGCCTGAGCGGTCCTCCCTTACACATTAACAGGTTTTCAGAGATCCAGATCGTCGAGACCCGAAACATCGATCTCGTCCGTGGCGTCACCGCCGATGGCGGAGAACTGCTCCGCGACCTCGAAGTCCTCAACATTGAGATCGAGGTTGTCCAGTCCGACCTCGTTGAGAGTCTCAAGGGAGGTCGCGATGCTCTGGGCGATGCGCTCCTCGTCTTCCTTGTAACTGTCGACGTAGGCCTGGAGTTCCTCGTTATGGCCTGTTATGAGTTTGATGTTCCTTCTGAGCTCGTCGTTTTCGGCTCTCAGCTTCCTCATGTAGGCCGATGCCTTCTTCACTCTCTCCTCAAGAAGCAACATGTTTTCATAAACCGTCATGTGCCGACCTCCTCTCTCTTAATGTTAAGGCCTTTTCGCTCAACCCTCAAGTGCCTTTTTGGCTGTTGCGACCAGGGCGCTGAAAGAAGCCTTGTCCTCGATAGCCATGTTGGACAGCGCCTTCCTGTTGAGCTCGATGTTGGAAATCTTCAGAGCGTGCATGAACTGGGAGTAGCTGAGACCCTCGGCCCTGACTGCGGCGGAGATCCTGGCGATCCAGAGCTTCCTGAAATCCCTCTTCTTCTCCTTTCTTCCGCGGTAGGCGTAGGCTCCTGCCTTGGCCACTGCATCCTTCGCAACACGGTTGTTGGTGCTTCTGCGACCATAGTAACCCTTTGCGAGCTCCATGATTTTCTTACGTCTGTCTTTGTGTTTGGTTCCGTCTACTGCTCTCGGCATATCTCAATCCTCCATCTCAAGCATAAGGAAGCATGACTTTGGCTTTCTTTGCTTCTACGTCGGCAAGAATACCTGTGGCGCGGAGAGTTCTCTTGCGCTTGGTGCTCTTCTTGGTGAGAATATGGCGAAGTCCCTGTTTCTTGAACCTGACCTTGCCAGTACCGGTGACCCTGTACCGCTTCGCGGCGGCCTTTCTTGTTTTCATCTTGGGCATGTTGTACCTCGTTATAAGCGCCCTGGGGAACAAGAACCCCCAGCAGCTGCCGTTTCAATCCCCGTACGGGGACTATTTGCTCTGTTGTTTCTTCGCTGCGTTCTTGGATGGGCTGAGGAGCATGGACATGTTCCTTCCCTCCATGACCGGCTGCGAATCAACGTTATACAATATCTCTTTTTCCGTCAAGAGTTCAAGTATCTTGTAGAGGACGTCCCGACCGAGCTCCGTGTGGGCCAGTTCCCTTCCGTGGAAGCGGATCGTGACCTTGCACTTGTCGCCGCCGGCGAGGAACTCCGCGATGGCCTTGGACTTGACCTCCAGGTCGTGCGTGTCGATCTTGGGCTGCATCCTGATCTCGCGCATCTTGACGATGGTCTGGTTCTTCTTGGCTTCCTTGAGCTTCTTCTCCTGCTCGTAGCGGAACTTGCCGTAGTCGATGATCTTGCATACGGGGGGATTGGCGTTAGGGGAGATCTCCACGAGATCCAGTCCTGCATCCTCTGCCAGTGCCAATGCGTCGAAATAGTTCATGACGCCTCTCTTGTCTCCGTTCTCATCAATCAAGAACACTTCTTTAGCGCGGATCTGTCTGTTGATCCTCAGTTCCTTAGTAGCCAAGCTCACCTCTAGACGTAAATATAAAGCATAACCGGGCAAACAATTGCCCCAACGTTGGAAAATATAGCACTGATGCCGTCACGCTGTCAAACATTATATATGTACTATTGCGTGTGCCATCGCGTGCCCGGACAAAGGAAAAGCCGCCCCTTTTCGGAGCGGCTTCCATCATTCCCTGATGTCGTTGCTTCAGAAGCGATCAGGCCTGTCCTGCGGAACCGAGGACATCGATGTTCTTGTGCATGTACATCTTCTTCAGGGCCTCGCGTGCCGGGGCAAGGTACTTCCTGGGGTCGAACACATCGGGGTGCTCGAAGAGGACCTTGCGGATGAGTGCCGTCATGGCGAGTCTTCCGTCGGAGTCGATGTTGATCTTGCAGACGGCGCTCTTGGCGGCTTCCCTGAGCTGCTCCTCGGGGATTCCGACGCTGTCCTTCAGCTTTCCGCCGTACTCGTTGATCATCTTGACATATTCCTGCGGGACGGATGAGGATCCGTGGAGGACGATGGGGAAGCCGGGGAGCTTCTTCTCGATCTCCTTGAGGATGTCGAAGCGGAGCGGTGGCGGGACAAGGATTCCGTCGGCGTTCCTGGTGCACTGCTCGGCAGTGAACTTGAATGCGCCGTGGCTTGTTCCGATGGAGATGGCGAGTGAGTCGACACCGGTCTTGGAGACGAAGTCGATGACCTCGGAAGGCTGTGTGTAGTGTGAGACCTCCGACTGGACCTCATCCTCGATGCCCGCCAGGACTCCGAGCTCTCCTTCGACTGTGACATCGAACTTGTGTGCGTACTCGACGACCTTTCTCGTGAGTGCGACGTTCTCGTCATAGGGAAGTGCCGAACCGTCGATCATGACCGATGAGAAACCGTTGTCGATGCAGTCCTTGCATGTCTCGAACGAATCGCCGTGGTCCAGATGGAGTACGATGGGGATGTCGTATCCGAGCTCGTGTGCGTACTCGGTAGCGCCCTTGGCCATGTTCCTGAGAAGGTTGATGTTGGCGTAGTCCCTTGCTCCCTTGGAAACCTGAAGGATGACGGGCGACTTCGTCTCGACACAAGCCGCGATGATCGCCTGCATCTGCTCCATGTTGTTGAAGTTGTAAGCAGGAATAGCATATCCGCCCGAAACAGCCTTGGCGAACATTTCCCTGGTGTTGACCAGGCCCAGATCTTTGTATGATGTCATTTGGTGTTCTCCTATACGCTCCATACTACCCGTTACAACACCGACAGTCAATGCTTGACGCATGTGCGCGCGCGGCGGTAATCTTCATGGCATGGGAAACAACCGCACGGACAGTAGGAAGAAGGGCCGCAGGGGCCTTGTCGCGATCATCATAACGTTATCGGTCCTGGTGCTGCTCGCAGGAGCGGCCGCCGCGGTGTATTTCCTGGCCTTCGATACGGTGACGATTGTCTCCGATTCCTCGTTCACGCAGATCATCCCGTCGGGCACGTTCGCATCGCTCAGGCTTCGCCTGGCCATGGAGGCCAAGCGTCTGAGGATAGTCAACCTTCCCGACCAGTGCTTCAGGTCCACTGATGTGTTCATCGCGAAGCTCGCCTACACCGGAGGTTCATGCATCATCCTGACCCCGGTCCCGGCGGCCTATGCGGTGATAAACAACATAGATCTGTCGGCTCTTATACCTGATGCCGTGGTGATCGGGATCCATGACGTGACGGGCACGGCATGCTTCGATGTCACGCTTGTCTCCGACGAGCTTTCCGGCTGGCAGGACGCGGCTTCCGCGATTCTGGCCGAGAATTCCTCGATGGCCCGGAACGTGGCGCTGATCTATGAAAACCAGGTGGATGAGCTGGCGCAGGGCATTGTGGATTCCTTCCCTGCAGGCCATGTCACCGAGTTCCGGAAGGAAGGCTCGGCCAGGATGTTCTCCATCACCACTTACGACACGATGGACGCGCAGGGGATCGTGCTTGCCTTGTGCCCCTATGTCACGGGCTTCTCCGGATTCTTCAACACCGACCATGCGGTCTCCTGGATAGTGGACTACAGGTTCGCATATACGGTTCCCGATGCGAATCTCTACGGTGTGGTCTCTCCCGACCTCGGGCTTCTGCCATCGGTCATCAGGGCGGCGGAGAAGGGCGCGCGCTCGGAGGTGGCTCTGCCCTATGTGTATGAGAAGAGATGACCGGGCCATGGACGAGCAGTATTTCGACAGGATATTCGCCGAATTCAGGCAGGTGCTGGCGGACATGGGGAAGGTACTCCCCGCAGTCTCCCTGGTGGCCGTGCGCCGTCAGGATCCGTTCCCGGTCCTGATATCCACCGTGATATCCCTCAGGACAAAGGACGATGTCACGCTGCATGCCTCCGAGCGTCTTCTTTCCCGGGCTCCGACAGCCCGCGACATGACATCCCTTTCCGAGGACGACATAGCCGACCTGATTTTCCCCGCCGGGTTCTACAGGCGCAAGGCACAGCAGATCCTGCAGATATCGCGGATCCTGGTGGATGAGTACGGAGGGGAGGTCCCCGCCGATGCACAGCTTCTGATGAAGCTCCCCGGAGTGGGTATCAAGACGGCGAACCTGACATTGAATCTGGGATTCGGTATCGACGCCATCTGCGTGGACTGCCATGTCCACCAGATCTCCAACCGTCTTGGATGGATAGACACGAAGACCCCGGAGGAGAGCGAGAAGGTCCTCCAGACCGTCATGCCCAGGCGTTTCTGGATCCCTCTGAACGAGCTTCTCGTGTCCTACGGGCAGGAGGTCTGCACGAGCGTCAGCCCCAGGTGCTCCATGTGTCCCGAGAACAGTGCATGTCCGAAGAACGGTGTCACGCGTTCGCGGTGAGCCTGTCGTAGTTCTCCCTGACGGTCTCCGTCAGTTTCCCGATCTCCATCCCAAGCGTTTCTGCCGCACATGCGTATGTATGGATTATGTTCAGAGGGCTGTTGGGCTGACCTCTGAGCGGAACCGGCGAGAGGTAGGGGGAGTCTGTCTCAAGCAGGAGTCTGTCCTGAGGGACCTCCTTCAGGGCCTCCCTGAGGTCCGTGTTCCTCCTGTACGTGAGGTTCCCTGCGAAACTGATGCAGTAGCCTCTGTCCAGCGCGGTTCTCAGGACCTTCCTGCTTCCGTCGAAGCAGTGGATCACGCCGCCCCTGTCGGGTCCGAGGCGCCTGATCACGTCGGCGGTGTCCTCGTCGGCGTCCCTGTCGTGGATCAGCACGCGCAGTCCCATCTCCGACGCCCACTGCATCTGGGTCTCGAATATCAGGTGCTGCTTTTCGTGTGTCCCGTAATCCCAGTAGTAGTCCAGGCCGATCTCGCCTATGAAGGAGGCTTTGTACGTGACGAGGTTCTCCCTCAGCTGCGAGAGCTCCCGCATGATCAGGTCGATGTCCTTGGTCTGCTGGAATTCGAACTCCGGCTCGACGGGCTTCGTCTCGCTCCGGCCGGCCTCCCACGGGCCCATGGCCCCGGCGAGGAGTATGCGCGGCCAGTCCTTCAGGAGCCTGCTGCGCTCCGGAAGGTCGTCATGGGTGCATCCGATGTCGATCCCGCCGTGGAAGCCTTCGGAAAAGAGCTTCCCGTAGACAGAAAAAACATCCATGCCCCTCTGGAGCATGGACTGTGTGTGGAAATGCGAATCTATGATTCCTTCGTATGTCATTTCAGGAGTTCCCGGTCGAGCGGGTTGCCGTCGGAGCCGATCAGCACGGGCTTGGTCTTCTTCTGCACCGTGGATTCCTCGATGACGATCCTCTTCACATCGCTGTAGGAGGGGACATCGTACATTATGTCGGTCATTATGGTCTCGACTATGCTTCTGAGTCCGCGTGCACCGGTCTTCTGGTCGTATGCCGTCTGGGCGATGCAGTGTATGGCATCCTTGGTGAACTCGAGCTCGACGTTGTCCAGCCTCATGGTCGCCTGGTACTGCCTGATGATGGAGTTCCTGGGCTCGGTGAGGATCCTCTCCATGTCCTCCACCTTGAGGTCGTTCAGGGCCACGTGGATGGGGAGTCTTCCGATGAACTCAGGGATGAGGCCGAACTTGATCAGGTCGTCCGGAAGGACGTTGGAGTAGAGTGTCTCCAGGTCCTTGTCCCTGGCGTCCGTCTGGTGCTTGCCGAAACCGATCTCGGATTTGCCGATCCTCTTCTCGATGATCCTGTCCAGACCCACGAAGGCTCCTCCGCAGATGAAGAGGATGTTGCGCGTGTCGATCTTGAGCATCTCCTGGTTGGGATGCTTGCGTCCGCCCTGCGGCGGAACACTGGCGACAGTACCCTCGATTATCTTCAGAAGCGCCTGCTGCACTCCCTCGCCTGAGACGTCGCGCGTGATGGAGACGTTCTCGCCTTTCTTGGCGATCTTGTCCACCTCGTCCAGGAAGATGATTCCGTGCTCCGCGGCCGAGATGTCGTCATTGGCGGCCTGGATCAGCTTGAGCAGTATGTTTTCAACGTCCTCACCGACATATCCGGCCTCCGTTATGGTGGTGGCGTCGGCGATAGCGAACGGTACGCTGAGCCTTGTGGCAAGGGTCCTGGCAAGCAGTGTCTTACCGGTTCCGGTGGGTCCCATCATCAGGATGTTGGACTTGTCCAGGGAGACGTTCTCCCTGTCCTCGAGCTCCTTCTCGAACTTGATGCGCTTGTAGTGGTTGTACACCGCGACGCTGAGGATCTTCTTGGCCTGCTGCTGTCCGATGACGAACTGGTCCAGGTACTCCTTCATCTCGTGCGGGGTCGGGAGCTTGTCGGGGATCGCGAAAGCGCTTTCCTTCTTCTGTCCGTCGCCGTCATCGCCTTCGTAGAGGATGGACCTGCATTTGTCCACGCAGCTCTCGCAGATGGTCACTCCGCCGGGGCCGGTGACCATCCTGTTCGTCGAGCTTCCGCAGAACGAGCAGTACTTGTTGTTCTTTCCGAATGCCATTACCTGTCCCCCCGCTCGAGTATGGAGTCGACGATATGGTACGCGACGGCGTCATCGGCCGTCATGAAGTGGTCCCTCTCCATGTCGGCGGCGACTTTGTCGTAATCCCTGCCGGTGTGCTTCGCAAGATACTCGATCGTGAGTTTCTTGAGCCTGATTATCTCCTTGGCATGGATGCTGACATCCGAGGCCTGTCCCTGGACTCCTCCCCACGGCTGGTGGATCATGACCCTCGCCGACGGGAGGATGATCCTCTTGCCCTCTGTCCCGCATGCGAGGATCAGGGCCGCCATGGAGGCCGCCTGACCCATGCAGATGGTGGACACGTCCGGGCTGATGCACTGGATCGTGTCGTAGATGGCAAGTCCTGCAGTGACGCTTCCGCCGGGTGAGTTTATATAGAGGCTTATGTCCTTCTTCGGATCCTCGTTCTCAAGGAAGAGCAGCTGGGCGACTACGAGGTCGGCCCTGGCGTCGTCGATCTCCCCGTCCAGGAAGACGATCCTTTCCTTGAGGAGCCTGCTGTATATGTCGTAGGCCCTTTCGTTGAGTCCGTTGTGCTCTATGACGGTCGGTATCAGCATTCAGTACCTCAGTTCTCTTCTTTCTTCTCTTCGGCCTTCTTGGGAGCCGCGGCCTTGAACTTGTTGTTCTCGAGCAGGAAATCGCGTGCCTTCCTGAACTTGACGTCGTCCTCGGCGTAGATCTTCATGGACTCGTAGTTTGGATCGTCCTTGGTGATGTTCTCGCCGTAGTTCTTCAGCTCCTCGGCGAGCTCTTCCTCGGAGACCTCGAACTTCTGGTCTTCCTTGATCTGCTCGAGCACGAGCTGTGCCTTGATGTTCTGCAGGGTGTCGGCCCTTCTTGTCTCGAGGAACTGCTCCTTGGATCCGCCCTGGGCGCCCATGATCTTCATGACGTCCTCTTCCTTCATTCCGAAGCGGGAGATGAAGTTCTGCCAGTCGGACTCGAGCTGTGCCTCGACCATGCTCTTGGGAACGGCGATCTCGGTCTTGTCCAGGATGGCCTTGACGACGGAGTCGAGCTTCGCGGCCCTGTTGTCGGATTCGGCGGCGTCCTCGAGCTGCTTGCGTGTGGCCTTGAGCAGGTCATCGACAGTCTTGTACTCGTCCTTGACGTCCTGTGCGAAATCGTCGTCAAGCTCCGGGACTTCCTTGACCTTGACTTCCTTGACGGCGACCTTGATCTTCACGGTCTTGCCCAGGTAGTCGGTTCCCATTCCGCTGTCATCGCCGTATGTCTTCTCGATGACGGTCTCGTCTCCCTTCTTCAGGCCGATGATGTCCTTGTCGAGCTTGTAGAAGTTGTAGGAGCTTCCGACCGTGAATGTGAAGTCGTCGCGCTTGTTGGCGGCCATCTCGTTGCCGTCGGCATCGAGCTCGGCGTAGTCGAGTGTGACGATGTCTCCCTCGGCGACCGGTCCGTTCTTGGCGATGACCATGGCGTTCTGCTGTCTGAGTCTCTCGATCTCGGCGTTGACCTCTTCGTCGGTGACCTTCCTTGCCTGGTACTCGATCTCAAGTCCCTTGTACTCGGGGAGTGCCACGACGGGAAGCACATCGTAGATGACGCTGTAGGTGATGTCCGTGTTGGGCTTGAAGGGAAGGAGGGCCTCCTCGTTCTGCAGCTCGGGTGTGCTGTAGGGGAGCGGGCGGTCCTTGGCGTCCATGTCCTTGTACGAATCGGTGAGGTTCTTCTCCATGAGTCTGAATGTGACTTCCTCACGGATGGCGTCGCCGTATTTGCTCTCGACAAGCGAGACGGGGGCCTTGCCCGGTCTGAATCCCTTGATGGTGAGCTTCTTCGCGTAGTCCCTGATTGTCTTAGAATAGTCTTCCTCGATCGTGGCGGCGCTGAGTGTCAGCGTGAGCTCCACGGAAGAGTTCTCAAGTTTCTTGATCTCCATTTTATTCCTCTCAGTAATAAATTTATCAATGCTCTCGAATGTGCGCCCCACTAATATATAGAAATCGTGAAAAAGAATCTACATGCGCCGTGAAAAAACCCGTGCGAAAAAAAACGCCGTGCGACTCTTGCGCAAGTTCTGCAAAAATGCTATAAACAATCTCGTCTTGCAGCAGTAGCGTAGTGGTTACGCACCACCTTGCCAAGGTGGCCTACACGAGTTCGAATCTCGCCTGCTGCTTTTTTTATGTCCAAAAGCCGGTTTTGAACACTTGATTCAGAACCGGCTTTTTTGTTCAGATCTGCTCGCCTGAGGCGACTTTGTCAAATACGTCCGTCACTTCCTTTGAAGGCTCTTTGGTCAGAAGTGATACCACAACAGAGGCAACAAGACCGCAGAGGAAGCCAGGGATGATCTCATAAAGACCAGTTGAGCTGAGGAAGGCCAGCCAGACAATATCT
>JBGUMQ010000015.1:0-29964 GCA_045116915.1 Sphaerochaetaceae bacterium
CTTGCCGGAGGAGCGCTGGGATATCTTCTGAAGATAGAGGACAGGGTGCTTTCACTGGGAGACAGGCTGGGGAAGATCACGGGCAACAGGGACGGACAGGATGGGACGCACAACTTCGCCAAAGGGTTCCTCACGGCATCGGTGCTGTTCTGTTCGGGTGCCATGAGCGTTGTGGGTTCCATACAGGCCGGCACTACAGGGGAGATGACGACGATCCTCATCAAATCGGTCATGGACGGATGCATGGCGGTTGTGTTCTCCTCCATCTATGGAATAGGAGTGATGTTCTCCTTCCTCTTCATTCTCGTATACCAGGGATTCTTCACTCTTGCCGGCGGCTGGCTGGAGCCCCTTCTGGGTGAGATCGGCATCAACGAGCTTTCGGCGGAAGGCGGGGTGCTGCTCCTGATGATAGGGTTCGGACTGCTCAAGATAAGGGAATTCAAGACAGCGAACTTCCTGCCGGCCCTGGTGTTCGCGCCGGTTCTGGGAATCCTTGTGGGGAAAATCCTCTGAGGGTACGACCAGTACGCGGAGTACGAGCAGACCTTACCAGTACGAGGAGTACGAGCAGTACGACGAATCCCTACGAAATACCCCTGGAAGCAGACAGATTTGCGATAAAAAAGCCCGGGCGAACCCGGGCGAATCCTGAATATCGGTCTCAGTGGCGTCTTGCATCCTCGAGGGATGTGTCGATGTCCTTGTTCAGGGGCACCGGACAGCTTCCGGTGGACCAGATCTGGCTGGCATACTCGCGGATGGTTCTGTCCGACGAGAACTTGCCGCTCGATGCCACGTTGATGATGGCCTTGCGGTTGAAATCCTTGAAATTGTCCCTGTACAGGTCAAGGGCTTCCTGGTGGCGGTCCGCGTACATGCGGAGGTCTGCGAAGATGAAGTATTTGTCTCCGCGGTCGAAGATGTCGCCGAACAGCTGGCCGAAGACATATGGATCCCCGACATTGAAGAAGTTCGATCTGATGAGATCCACGGCTGCGCGGATCTCGTCGTCCGCATTGATGAAGTCGTACGGATTGTAGTGACCTCTCATTGCGGCAATCTCATGTTCCTTGTGTCCGAAGATGAAGATGTTGTCGTCTCCGACTTCCTGGGCGATCTCCACGTTGGCTCCGTCAAGAGTACCGACGGTCAGTGCTCCGTTGAGCATGAACTTCATGTTCCCTGTTCCGGAAGCCTCGAGACCTGCAGTGGAGATCTGCTCGCTGAGGTTCGTGGCCGGGATGATTCCTTCCGCCATGGTCACCCTGTAGTTGGGCATGAAGTGGACATGCAGCTTCTTGTTGACCGTCTCGTCAGAGTTGATCAGGTCCGAGATGCTGTTGATGAACTTGATGGACAGCTTCGCGTTGACATAACCGGGTGCGCTCTTTCCTCCGAACAGGAATGTCGTGGGCGGAAACGAGTCGTAGAAGGCCCTGTCGTTCTTGAGCCTGAGATAGATCATGACGATGTTGAATGCGTTCAGGAGTTGTCTCTTGTACTCATGGATCCTCTTGACCTGGACATCGAAGATGGTGTCCGGATCGATGATGATCCCGCAGTCCTTGCGGAGGAACTCGGCGGCACGCTTCTTGTTGTCCGCCTTGATTTTCGCAAACTTCCTTGCAAATGAGGCATCGTCAGCAAAACGTCGGAGCTCGGAGAGCTTGTCGGTGTTGGTGATCCAGTCCGGGCCGATGGCATCGGTGATCAGACCGGCAAGTCCGGGATTGGAGGACAGCAGCCATCTCCTGGGAGTGATTCCGTTGGTCTTGTTCTGGAATTTCTCCGGGTAGATCTTGTTGAACTCCGGGAACATCTGGTCCCTGAGCAGGTCGGTGTGCAGCTGGGCGACTCCGTTGACGGCATGGCTTCCGATTATGGCGAGGTTCGCCATCCTGACGTTCTTGGGATCGGATTCCTCGATGATGCTTACCTTGGAGATCGCGTTGTTGTCCATGGGGAAGTATGCCACGGCATGTCTGAGGAACCTTGCGTTGATCTCATAGATGATCTGCATGTGTCTGGGCAGTATTTCCTGCATCATGTGTACAGGCCACTTCTCCAGTGCCTCGGGCATGAGCGTGTGGTTGGTGTAGCCCATGCACTGCTTGGTGATGTCCCAGGCGGTGTCCCAGTCGAGGTTCTCCTGGTCGATGAGGATCCTCATGAGTTCGACAACCGCGATGGACGGATGGGTGTCGTTCAGCTGGATGGCGGAATACTTGGGCAGATCCCTCAGGTTGTCGCTGATGAGCTTGAACCTCCTCATGATGTCTGCAAGCGAGCATGCCACGAAGAAGTACTGCTGCTTGAGCCTGAGGACCTTTCCCATGTACTGGGTGTCGTTGGGATAGAGGACCTGGCTTATGTTCTCGGCCTTGACCTTGTTGCGGACGGCCCTGGCATAGCTTCCGTCGTTGAAATCGGCGAAGTTGAAGTCCTCGACGGCTTTTGCGCTCCACAGTCTGAGCGTGTTGACGGTCTTTCCGCCGTATCCGATGATCGGCATGTCATAGGCCATTCCGATCACGGTGTCGGTGTCCACCCATTTGTAGTTGTCCCTTCCGTTCTCATGGATCACCTCGACCCTTCCGCCGAAGTTGACGGTGAACCTGAGGTCGGGTCTGGGTATCTCCCACGGGTTGCCGTCCCTGAGCCAGTTGTCCGGCTGCTCGAACTGGAAACCGTCCTTGATCTGCTGCCTGAAGATTCCGTAGTTGTATCTGATTCCGTATCCGAACGAGGGGATCTCCAGGGTGGCCATGGAATCAAGGAAACATGCGGCGAGTCTTCCGAGACCGCCGTTTCCCAGTCCTGCATCCGGTTCCACGTCCGCAAGTTCCTCGTATGTGTATCCCAGGTCCTTGAGGGCTTCTGCGACCTCGTCCTTGAGTCCCATGTTGGTGATGTTGTTGGTCATGGCGCGGCCCATGAGGAATTCAAGGGACAGGTAATAGACCCGTTTTGCCTTGGCGGCTTCCTGTGTCTTCCTGGAGATGTCCCACTGGTGGATGATCCTGTCGCGGATGGAGTAGGCAAGGGCATCATAGCGTCCCTGCATCGATGTATGGAACACATCCGCATCCTGGGTGTACTTCAGGTGCTCGGCGAAATCACGCTCGATTGCGGATGCCGTGTATGAGATTCTTGTGTTCTCTGCTTTCCTTTCTTTTGTCTGGGCCATTCAAAGTCCTCGTTTCCTAAAAATCGGCACTGAGCTATTTCATAAAAATGAAAGAAGTTATTATTGCCGGTGGCAAGTATATCAGAAAAAAGGACACCGTTTCAATTACCGCAGGGTGTTTTGCCCGGATGTTTGTCCGTTTTGTCTTTATCTGTTTTGTAAAAGTCCGTTTTCGGTGTATAGTTTCCCTATCATGAAGAAGAGAACCATAGTGGCGGCCCTGTTGCTGCTCATTTCCATGCCGTACGTGTTTTCCGCCACGGCAGGCGGGAACAGCCAGAAGATCTATGCCGTGGACGACCCTGTCTACAGGTATATAAGCGACCTCTACGTCCTGGAGGGGCGTTCGCTGCCCTCCACCGCGGGCCCCTGGAGCGGTGCGGAGCTCGAGGCCATGCTTGGCGTGTTCGACGGCCATGCCCTCACGGGTGTTTCCGCCACGCTGTACGACAGCGCCGCAGCCATTCTGGGCAAGGACAGCGGTGCATCCGTGGTCAGGGTAGGGGTCAACGCCGACGAGGAGATGTACATCCACACCGCGACGACGGATCCGTTCTTCCTGGGAAGGGACAACTGGGTTCGCGGCTGGGGCGATCAGAACCAGTTCCTCAGGCTCTGGACGGACGAGCGGGTGGGGAAGGGCCTCTACGGCTATTTCGAGTTCTCGTGGGGAGTCTCCAAGGATTGGCGCGACGACAAAGCCGAAACATCCAGGACCTTCGGCGACAGTGTGCTGTGGACGAATACTCCGTTCCTGATGCAGAACAACCTGGCGCAGTTCAACATGGATTTCCCCTACAGGTCCTTCATTTCAGTCGGAGGGGACCGCTGGACTCTGCAGATCGGACGCGACAAGCTCACCTGGGGCAACGGAAAGACCGGCAACTTCGTGCTGGACAGCCATCTCAAGCGCCACGACATGCTCCGCTTCAGTGCCTTCGACGGCCCGTTCAAGTTCACGTACGTGGTTTCCGTCTTCCCGCATCCCAAAAACTACTACATAGACAACGGCGACGGCACGATGACCTTCGACAGGCACGGGCTCAAGAGGGAGGACGGCACGTACTACGGCCAGTCCCAGGTCCTGTCCGGCATAGCGGCCTTCATCGGCCACAGGATGGAGTGGAGGATAATCCCCAGCCTGACCGTCTGCCTTGCAGAGGGGATCATGTACTACAGCGCGGACAGCACGGTGAACCTCTCGGCGCTGCTGCCGCTGTTCATGTACCACAACCTCTACGAACGCAGCAATTCGAACTCCATATTGTCCATAGATGTGGACTGGACGTTCGCCAAAGGCTGGAACCTCTACGGCCAGTTCGTCCTGGACGACCTGTACCTGAGCGGCGAGGCCGATGACGGGACGAACCTGATAGAGCCCAATTCCCTTGGTTTCCTTGCGGGGATCACATACCTGACGCCGCTGGCGGGGGGACTGCTTTCCATCAATCTCGAGGGCGCGCTGACGCAGCCGTACCTCTACCTGCGCGACGGCGATGCCCAGACGGGCGAGACCACGAGGGCGCAGACGAACGGCCGCTACGGCCTGACCTATGTCGTGGCCCTGCGCGAGATGTCAGGATCCAGCAATACGCAGAACTTCAACCTCGAGTACCTGGGCTATCCCTACGGAGGTGATGCCATTGTCGGGAACCTGAACGCCGAGTTCAGCATGACGGGGAAGTGGAGCGTGGGATCGAACATCTTCCTGATGGTCCACGGCACGCATGACCGCTATACCGTATGGTCGCGTGTGGACAAGGACAAGAGCCAGTTCCCGCCGACCACGACCCACGAGACGGCCAACTACAACGATGATGATGCCATCGTGCCCTCCGGCGAGCGCGATGCCGCATCCGTGACTTTGGTGACGGGCCTCTGCGGCTCCGTGGACCTGGGACTGGGGTTCTCGGCCGGGGTCCAGGCCGACTACATTAATATATGGAATGCGGGGAACAGCTCGGCGAACGCCCATGTGAGCGATCTGCAGATTACCGTCATGCTGTCCTACGGGGTGTGACGGCGGAAACAACAGGCACGTAAGTGCATATTGCAGAAGAAAAGACCGCGGGATATTGACAAAGACAATACGTTTTTGTTAAGTTACATTCTGCACGTTTACACACTGGCAGTCTGCCCTTGTAGCTCAGCCGGTAGAGCACCACCATGGTAAGGTGGGGGTCAGCGGTTCGAATCCGCTCGGGGGCTTAAGAATCCGGTGGGAAGGCGTGGAGACCGGAAATCGCCGGCTTTAAGCCGTAAGGAGATAGAGATATGGCAGACAAGAAAAAGAGTCCTGTTGAGAAGATCGCCCTCCAGTGCACAGAGTGCAAGAGGAAGAACTACACAACAGAGAAGAACCGCCGTAACAATCCCAACAAGCTCGAACTGATGAAGTATTGCCCGTTCGAGAGGAAGCACACGCTGCATCGTGAGACAAAGGTAAAGTAAGCCGCTGGCTTTCAGATAGAGGAATATAGGCCAGTAGCTCCAACGGTTAGAGCACTGGTCTCCAAAACCGGGTGTTGGGGGTTCGAATCCCTCCTGGCCTGTAGAACCTCTGTTCAGGAGATTTAGATGAAGAAGTTATTCAGGTATTTCAAGGAATGCAGACTCGAGATGAAGAAGGTCGCATGGCCCAACAGGACAACGATCATTTCCTCGACAAAGCTCGTTCTCATCACAACCGTCATCTTCGCCGTTCTTCTCGGTCTCGCCGATTTCCTTCTGATGAAGCTCATCTACCTCATTTTCTAAGGAAGGCATAAGGAAGGCGATATGGCAAGAGAATGGTATACCGTACACACCTATTCAGGCTATGAGCAGAAGATCGAGAAACTCATCCGCAGGATGATGGAGCTCGACCCGAAGTTCGCATCGGTGTGCCTTGACGTCAAGGTTCCGTTCGAGACGGTCGTCGAGAACAGGGACGGAGTCAGGAAGGAAGTCAGGCACAAGGTCCTGCCGGGATACATCCTGGTGGAGCTGGACCTGCCCGAGGACGATTCCTGGAAAGGCTACTGCACCCAGATCAAGAGGATCCAGGGTGTTACGGGATTCCTTGCCGCATCAAGATCATCCAGACCCATTCCGCTCACCAAGGACGAGATGAACAACATCCTCCAGAAGACAGGTGAGATCAAGGCGGAGAAGGCGTTCAGGCCCAGACAGAGTTTCGATGTCGGCGAGAACGTCAAGGTCATGGAGGGTCCGTTCTCCGGTTTCTCCGGTGTCATTGAGGAAATCAACAACGAGAAGGGCCGCATAAAGGTCTCCGTTGAGATTTTCGGGCGTCCGACCCCCGTGGAGATCGAGTTCTCCCAGGTCGAGAAGATCTGACGACACCGCCGTCCGGTACCGGATGTTGCCGCGCGGGTTGGAATTACATACGTCCGTTTGTATATGAAAAACTCCTCTCCGGGGAAACTGATGCACGAAGCAGATGCGGAGCCGGAAAGGTGGGAGCCTGATCGTATGACAGGCGTTAATACCAGCGTGGAGGTCTGATCATTCCGCCAACCCAGGCAAGACCATCCGCGTAAGGAGAGAAATATGGCAAAGAAAAAGGTTACTGCAATCATCAAGTTGCAGTGTCCGGCCCAGAAGGCCACACCGGCACCCCCGATCGGTCCGGCACTCGGCCCTCACGGTGTTAGTGCACCTCAGTTTGTCCAGCAGTTCAACGAGAAGACAAGACAGTTTGAACCCGGTCTGACAATCCCAGTAGTCATCACAGTCTATGCAGACAGATCGTTCTCTTTCATTCTGAAGACCCCTCCTGCAGCCGTTCTCATCAAGAAGGCCCTGGGTCTTGAGACTGCAAGCGGCGTCCCCAACAAGCAGAAGGTCGGTACCCTCACACAGGCCCAGCTCGAGGAGATTGCAAAGGTCAAGATGCCCGATCTCAATGCTAACGACATGGAAGCTGCGAAGCGCATCGTCGCAGGAACAGCCAGATCAATGGGCGTGGAGGTGGAGAAATGAAGCGCGGCAAGAAGTATCAGGAAGCTGTAAAGAAGTACGACAGGACGAAGATCTACACCATTCCCGAGGCTGCCGGACTGGTCAAGGAACTTTCATTCGCGAAGTTCGATGAGACGGTCGAGCTCCATATCAAGCTCATGCTCAAGAAGAGCCAGAGCGTCAGGGACACCGTGGTTCTGCCGAACCAGTTCTCAGCAGAGAAGAAGATCCTCGTATTCGCCAAGGGCGACAAGGCTCAGGAAGCTTTGGATGCCGGTGCCGCATACGTCGGTGACAACGATCTGATCGAGAAGATCCGCGGCGGTTGGATGGATTTCGATGTGGCAGTCGCGACACCCGACATGATGAAGGATGTCGGTCGTCTCGGTCCCATCCTCGGTAGGAGAGGCCTCATGCCGAACCCCAAGACACAGACCGTCACAATGGATATCAAGGGCGCTCTTGCGGAACTCCGCAAGGGAAGAACCGAGTTCCGTTCGGACAAGACCGGTGTTGTTCACATGGCAATCGGAAAGGTTTCCATGGATGCCGACAAGATCGCCGAGAACGCGACAGTCGCAGTCAAGGAGATCTTCAGGAAGAAGCCTGCCGATGCAAAGGGAGACTTCGTTGTCAGCACGGCACTTGCATCTACCATGGGCCCCGGCGTCATGGTTGATACAAAGGATCTGCAGTAAGCAGGAGGTGGAATATGGAATATCAGACGAAAGTGAACGCAACAAAGGAAGCCGCTGTCAAGCAGCTCAAGGATGAGTTCGGTCAGTACTCCGGTTTCATCTTCGCGGATTACCGCGGACTCACCGTGGCCCAGCTTTCCGACCTGCGCAAGCAGCTCAGGGCCAAGGACTCCGTCTGCCGCATTGTCAAGAACCGCTACGCGAAGATCGCGATGAGGGAGCTCGGACATGACGGTGTCGACGCAGACCTCGTAGGTCCCACAGCTGTCATCCTCGCAAGGGGAGACGAGCAGAGCGCGATCGCAAAGATCGTCGTCGAGGCACAGAAGGGAACCGACAACAAGCTCCAGGTCCGTGGCGGATTCCTGGACGGAAGGGTATTCGACGCAGCACAGGTCGATGCCTTCTCGAAGCTTCCGGGCAGACTCGAGCTCATCAGCCACCTCATGGCCACGATGAAGGCTCCTGTCCAGAAGGTCGCAGCGACTCTGCTCGCATACAAGGAGAAGCTCGAGGGCGGCTCCGCGGCACCTGCAGAGGAAAAAACGGAATAACGGCAGCCTTAGTCTTCAAAGTACCATGCTACGGCTGTTGAAGAAAAAAATTTAAAGGAGAAGATAATATGGCTACAAGAGATGAGATTTTAGAGTCTATCGCCAACATGACCGTGATGGAGGTCGCAGACCTCATCAAGGCTATGGAAGAGAAGTTCGGTGTCACAGCCGCCGCTGCCGCTGTTGCAGTCGCCGCTGGTCCCGCAGCACCCGCAGAGGAAGTCGAGGAGCAGACAGAGTTCGATGTCATCCTCAAGTCCTTCGATGCTTCCAAGAAGATCGCCGCCATCAAGGCTGTCAGGGAAGTCAGCGCAGAGCTCGGACTCAAGGAAGCCAAAGAGCTTGTTGAGGCCGGCGGAAAGGTCAAGGAGGGAATCTCCAAGGCTGATGCTGCTGCCGTCAAGGAGAAGCTTGAGGCTGCAGGTTGCGTGGTAGAGGTTAAATAATCTGCCTTTGAATGAACCTCCAGGGCCCGCCCGGCGGGCCTCGGAGGATTTTCTGTCTTTATTTGACGTTTTGCATTGAAATGCAGTCTATCAACTGATTTTTGGGGGTACAAGATGGTTGCCAAAGGCAAACCCATAAACAGGACCTACATCGGAGCCGACTTCGAAGAAGTCTGCGAGCTCCCTGATCTGATCGGAATCCAGAAGGACTCCTATGAGAATTTCCTCCAGAGCAACAGGCTCAAGGCCGGACTTCCCCTCGATGAGAAGATCGGACTTGAAGAGGTGTTCAGATCGATTTTCCCGATTGACGGACCCAACGGCGAGATGAGCCTCAGATACGAGTCGTACTCGCTCGATTTCGATAAGATCAAGTATTCCGAGACGGAATGCAAGAAGAAGGGACGCACATACAGCGTACCCCTCAGGGCTGTCATCAGCCTTGCCCTCACGGCCAACGACGAGATCAGGGAGAAGGACATCTTCCTGGGCGACATCCCCCTCATGACAGACAGGGGAACATTCATCGTCAACGGTGCCGAGCGCGTCGTCGTCAGCCAGATCCACAGATCCCCCGGTGTCATCTTCACCACGGAGAAGGGTGTCTATTCCTCAAGGATCATCCCGTACCGCGGCTCATGGCTCGAGTTCGAGATCGATGAGAAGAAGAAGGTCATCTGCACCAAGATCGACAGAAAGAAGAGAATTCTCGGTACCCTGTTCCTCAGGGCTATCGGATACGATACACGTGAGAAGATAATCGCCGCGTTCTATGCGCTCAGGTCCGTGGAGCTCAACGAAGGCACCAAGATGGATCTGGACGGAATGTACCTGGCCAAGGACATATATGTCACGGCCGAGGACGGCGAGCAGCACAAGATACTCCAGGCCGGAACCGCACTCGACGCCAACTACATCGAGCAGATGATCGGTTTCGGGGTCAAGACGGTCGACATCGTGGACATGGATGCGGAGAACTCGCTCCACAGCCCGATGATCCTGAAGTGCTTCGAGATCGAGGAGTCCAAGTACACCAACAGCGGAATCAGCGACGAGCCGACGAAGGACGAGGTCCTGAGCGCCATCTACAGCATCCTCATGCCCGGTGAGATGATCACCACGGAAAGAGGGGAGAGGGAGCTTCCGGAGATGTTCTTCTCGTCAAGACGCTACGACCTGGGTGCTGTCGGACGCTACAAGCTCCACAAGAGGTTCCATGCCGGCGACGACTCGGCCGATTTCGACGAGAACCTCACGGTCCTCACTCCGGAGGACATCGTCAACACCATGGCCTTCCTCATCAAGGTCTTCATCCACGAGGAGAACATCGATGACATCGACCACCTCGGGAACCGTCGTGTAAGGTGCGTCGGCGAGCTGCTCCAGCAGCAGCTGAAGGCCGCCCTCTCACGCATGGAGAGGATCGCCAAGGACAGGATGAACACCAATCCCGAGGCAGCCAAGCCGCAGGACCTGATCTCCAACAAGCCGGTTGTCGCCGCAATCAAGGAGTTCTTCGGTTCGTCCCAGTTCTCACAGTTCATGGACCAGATCAACCCGCTGGCCGAGCTCACCCACAAGAGGAGGCTCACGGCCCTCGGAAGCGGCGGACTGAACCGCGACCGCGCCGGATTCGAGGTCAGGGACGTCCACTACACGCATTACGGACGCATGTGTCCGATCGAGACACCTGAAGGACCGAACATCGGTCTTATCGTGTCGCTCGCCAACTACACCAGGATCAACAAGTACGGATTCCTCGAGACCCCGTACAGGAAGGTCGTCGACGGAAAGGCCACGAAAGAGGTCAGGTTCCTCGATGCATACGATGAGGAGAAGTACTTCATCGCCCAGGCCAACGCCAAGCTCAAGAAGGGCGGCGCGTTCGTGGACAAGGACGTCCCCGTCAGGAACAAGGGCGACTACTCCACACGTCATCCCGAGGAGATCAGGTACATGGACGTATCGCCCAAGCAGGTCGTGTCCGTCGCCGCATCCCTGATCCCGTTCCTGGAGCATGACGACGCCAACCGTGCCCTGATGGGTTCGAACATGCAGCGTCAGGCGGTCCCCCTCCTGTTCCCGGAGGCCCCGAGGGTCGGAACCGGTATGGAGACCAAGGCCGCCTATGACTCGGGCGTGCTCGTGAAGGCCAAGAGGGGCGGAAAGGTCACATACGTCTCGTCCACACGTGTCGACATCACGGTCGATCCGTCCGAGTGCGAGATCGAGGGAGAGGTCGATTCCTACGAGATCCAGAAGTTCCAGAGGACGAACCAGGACACCTGTTTCACGCAGGTACCCATCGTCTCCAACGGACAGACCGTGCAGAAGGGCACCGTCCTTGCCGACGGACCGGCCACCGACCGCGGCGACCTGGCCCTGGGAAGGAACATCCTGGTCGGATTCGTTCCATGGAACGGCTACAACTACGAGGACGCCGTCCTCATCTCCGAGCGCGTGATCAAGGACGACATCTACACATCCATCCACATCCACGAGTTCATCACCGACATCAGGGAGACCAAGCTCGGGCCCGAGAAGCTCACGCGCGACATCCCCAACACGAGCGAGAAGATGCTCGAGATGCTGGACGAGGAAGGAATAGTCAAGATCGGAACGATGGTCCATCCGGGCCACATCCTTGTCGGAAAGGTCACTCCCAAGAGCGAGAGCGACACCACACCCGAATTCAAGCTCCTGAACTCGATCTTCGGTGAGAAGGCAAAGGAAGTGCGCGACACGTCCCTCAAGGTCCCCCACGGAACCGAGGGTATCGTCATCGACGTCCAGCGCCTGAAGAAGAGCGAGAGCGACGAGCTTCCTCCCGGAGTCGAGGAGACCATCAAGGTCCTCATCGCCACCAAGAGAAAGCTCCGCCAGGGCGACAAGATGGCCGGACGCCACGGAAACAAGGGTGTCGTGTCCAGGATCCTCCCCGAAGAGGACATGCCGTTCATGGAGGACGGAACACCGCTCGATGTCTGTCTTAACCCCCTCGGAGTCCCGTCGCGAATGAACATCGGACAGCTGATGGAGACACAGCTCGGATGGGCTGCCGTCAAGCTCGACGAATGGTACACGTCGCCTGTCTTCCAGAGCGCCAGCATGGAGCAGATCGAGTACAAGATGAAGGAGGCGGGACTGCCCGTCACCTCCAAGACGACCCTCTACGACGGAAGGACCGGAGTGGCTTTCATCAACCCGGTTTTCTGCGGATACATCTACTATCTCAAGCTGCACCACCTTGTCGACGACAAGATGCATGCCAGAAGCACCGGTCCCTACTCGCTGGTCACACAGCAGCCGCTCGGCGGAAAGGCCCAGTTCGGAGGCCAGAGACTCGGAGAGATGGAGGTCTGGGCGCTTGAGGCGTACGGAGCGGCGAACACACTGCAGGAGCTCCTCACGATCAAGAGCGACGACATGAACGGACGTGTCAAGATCTACGAGAGCATCGTCAAGGGCGAGCCGAGCTCCAGCGCCGGAATGCCCGAGGCGTTCAACGTCCTGGTCCAGGAGATCCGCGGTCTCGCACTCGACATGAGCGTCTACGATTCCAAGGGAAAGCAGGTCGCTCTCACGGAGCGTGACGACGAGATCATCAACAAGAAAGAGAAAGGTGTCTGATTTGGAGAGCTGCAGATGAAGGACATACAAGATTTCGATAGCGTAATGATTAAGCTTGCTTCACCGGAGCAGATCAAGGCATGGTCCTACGGTGAGGTCAAGAAACCCGAGACGATCAACTACAGAACCCTCAGACCCGAGAGGGAAGGTCTTTTCTGCGAGAAGATCTTCGGTACCACGAAGGAATGGGAATGCTACTGCGGCAAGTTCAAGTCCATCCGCTACAAGGGAGTGGTCTGCGACCGCTGCGGCGTTGAGGTCACGAACACCAAGGTCCGCCGTGAGAGGATGGGCCACATCACACTGGCTTCCCCTGTCTCGCACATCTGGTACTACAGGAGCGTCCCCTCCAGGATGAGCCTGCTGCTGGACATCTCCAAGACAGCCCTCCAGAGCGTCCTCTACTATGAGAAGTACATCGTCATCAACGTCGGAGACACCGACCTGAAGTACAAGCAGCTTCTCTCCGAGGAGGAGTACATCGCCGCCCGCGACAAGTACGGCGACTCCTTCACGGCCATGATGGGTGCCGAGGCCATCAGGCGTCTTCTCGCCGACCTGGACCTCAAGGCCCTCAGCGAGGAACTGGGCGAGCAGATGAAGAAGGCCACCAAGTCCACCGACAAGCGCCTTCTCAAGAGGATCGAGGTCGTGGAGAACTTCCGCGACAGCGACAACCGCCCGGAGTGGATGATCCTCACGGTCATCCCCGTCATCCCGCCCGATCTCAGACCCATGGTCCCGCTCGATGGCGGAAGGTTCGCCACAAGCGACCTCAACGACCTCTACAGAAGGGTCATCAACAGGAACAACAGACTGCAGCGCCTGATCAGCCTCCATGCTCCCGACATCATCGTCAGGAATGAGAAGAGGATGCTCCAGGAGGCGGTCGATGCCCTGCTGGACAACTCCAAGCGCAAGCGCGGTGCCGTCAAGGGCGCCAACAGCAGACCCCTCAAGTCCCTGTCGGACATGCTCAAGGGAAAGCAGGGACGTTTCAGACAGAACCTGCTCGGAAAGCGTGTCGACTACAGCGGACGTTCCGTCATCGTCGTCGGCCCCGAGCTCAGGATGCACCAGTGCGGAGTCCCCTCCAAGATGGCCCTGGAGCTGTTCAAGCCGTTTTTGATGAAGAAGCTCGTCCAGGACGGACTGGCATCCAACGTCAAGAAGGCCAAGACCCTCGTCGAGCAGGAGACCAGCGAGGTCTGGTCCGTCCTCGACAGCGTCGTCAAGGAGCATCCGGTCATGCTCAACCGCGCACCCACGCTCCACAGACTCGGAATCCAGGCCTTCGAACCGGTCCTGGTCGACGGAAAGGCCCTCAAGCTCCATCCGCTTGTCTGCCACGCGTTCAACGCCGACTTCGACGGAGACCAGATGGCCATCCACGTGCCCCTCACGCAGGCGGCCCAGCTCGAGTGCTGGACGCTCATGCTCAGCACCACGAACCTCCTGGACCCGGCCAACGGAAAGCCGATCGTCTATCCCTCGCAGGACATGGTCCTGGGAATCAACTACCTCACGAGGGCCAAGAACGACGACAAGGGCGACGGACACTATTTCGACAACATCGATGAGATCCAGATGGCCATCGAGGCCGGAAGCCTCTCATACAACGCCAAGATCGGCTACACGCTGTACGGCGAGGACGGCAAGGTCGTCCGCAGGTTCACATATCCGAAGGATCCCGAGGACTACACCACACCCGGAAGGCTGATCTTCTTCGACCAGCTGCCCAAGGTCCAGGGAATCACGTTCGAGAACTGCAACAAGCTCTTCGGAGACAAGGAGCTCAAGGCCCTGATCTCAAGGGCCCTCAAGACGGACAGGAACTCCGTCGCGGTCACGCTGTGCGATGCCATCAAGGACATCGGTTTCAGGTACGCCACGGTGTTCGGCGCCACGATTGGTCTTTCCGACATGATCGTCCCGGAGTCCAAGAAGGCCCTGGTCGAGGAAGCCAACGCCAAGCAGTCGGAAGTCCTGGACCAGTACCGCCACGGTCAGATCACCCAGGAGGAGCGCTACAACAGGCTGGTCGACATCTGGTCGCACACCAACGACGAGCTCGCCGACGAGCTCATGGCCAAGCTGCGCGAGAGCCAGAACGGATTCAACCCGCTGTTCCTCATGGCCGATTCCGGAGCCAGAGGATCCAAGACGCAGATCAGGCAGCTGGGCGGAATGAGAGGACTCATGTCCAAGCCGAACGGCGACATCATCGCCTTCCCGATCAAGTCGAACTTCAAGGAAGGACTATCGATCATCGAGTTCTTCATCTCGACCAACGGTGCCAGAAAGGGTCTGTCCGATACGGCCCTCAAGACCGCCGAGGCAGGATACCTCACCAGAAGGCTCGTCGACATCTCGCAGGACGTCGTCATCAACCAGGATGACTGCGGAACCATCAACGGAATCGTAAGGACCGCGATCAAGGACGTGGAGAAGGATGAGATCATCCAGTCCCTGTCCGACCGCATCACCGGTCTGTACACCCTTGAGAACGTCGTGAACCCGAACACCGGCGAGATCATCGTCCCGATCGACCACGAGATCTCCGATGAGGAGGCCAAGGCCATCGAGGATGCCGGAGTCGAGGGAGTCCTGGTCAGGAGCGTGCTCACATGCGAGGCCAAGCACGGCGTCTGCCGCAAGTGCTACGGCAGGAACCTCGCCACGAACAAGCCGGTATCCGTCGGTGAGGCTGTCGGCATCATCGCCGCACAGTCCATCGGACAGCCCGGAACCCAGCTGACCATGAGAACCTTCCACGTCGGCGGAACCGCATCCACGAGTTCCGAGAACAACAAGGTCAGGTTCAAGCACCCGATCTTCGTCACCAGGATCTCCGGAAACAGGGTCACAAGACAGGAAGACGGCGCATGCCTGTTCACCAGGAAGGGATACATCTTCTACAGGCCCGTCCTGAACGAGTTCCTCCTTGAGAAGGGCGTCAAGATCGCCGAGGGCATCGCCGACGGCACAAGGGTCGCGGGCAACGCCGTGATCTGCACCAAGGGCAAGGAGAAGTTCACCTGTTCCGTCAAGGGCGGACATGTCTGCATCCTGAAGGACAGGATCGCCATCCTGGGCGCCGAGGAGAAGGTCGATGCCAAGGCCGGATCGATCCTCGATGTGGCCGAGAACCAGTATGTCGCCACCGGAGACTCGGTGGTCACGTTCGACCCGTTCTCCGAGCCGATCATCTCCGAAGCCAACGGTATGGCCAGGTTCGTCGACCTGACGACCGGAACCACACTCATAAAGGAAGTCAACGAGGAGACCGGTACCATCGGATTCAGGGTCACCGACCATGCGTTCGAGGAACTGGAGCCGAGGATCGAGATCCTGGATGCCGACGGGAACGTCGCCGCTTCCTACCTGCTGCCGGGTTCGTCATACCTGCAGATCGGTGACGGCGAGATGGTCTCCGAAGGCCAGGTCATCGCAAGACTGCTCATGGCCAGCGTCAAGACCAAGGACATCACCGGTGGTCTTCCCAGGGTCGGAGAGCTGTTCGAGGCCCGCAAGCCCCGCAACGTCGCGGTCCTCTCCCGCATCAGCGGCGAGGTCAGCTACGGCAAGATCGAGAAGGGCAAGAGGGTCATCTTCGTCACCGACGAGAACGGAAAGCAGTACAAGCATTCCGTGCTCCTCGGAAGACACATCCTCGTCAGGGAAGGGGACCATGTGGAGGCCGCCGAGCGCCTTTGCGACGGCAACATCGATCCGCACGACATCCTCAGCATCTCCGGCGAGAACCAGCTCCAGCAGTTCCTGCTCGAGGAAGTCCAGAGCGTCTACAGACTCCAGGGCGTCGACATCAACGACAAGCACCTCGGAATCGTCGTCAGGCAGATGCTCAGGAAGGTCGAGATCCTGAAGGTCGGAGACACCAGGTTCATCATCGGTCAGAAGGTGGACAAGTACCGCTTCCACGATGAGAACGCGAGGGTCATGGCCGAAGGCGGACAGCCCGCCATCGCAAGGCCCTGCCTGCTGGGTATCACCAACGCATCGCTGTCGATCGACTCGTTCATAAGCGCGGCATCGTTCCAGGAGACCACCAAGGTCTTGACAAATGCGGCGATTGCTGGTAGTAGAGATGAATTGCGCGGTCTGAAGGAGAACGTCATCATCGGACATCTCATCCCCGCCGGTACCGGTATGAAGGTATACAGGGATGTGAAGCTGAAGGACGAGGACCTGATGACAGTCAGCGACAAGGTCGAATCCGTCATGAACGAAAGGGCTCTTGAGGATATCGAGGATCTTGCGGATATGACTTCCGAGGACGAGGGAATCGTCGAGGAGTACGGCACGGACGACTTCTCCGGCGACGACGAGGAGTGATCCCCGTCTTCCTCCGGATCGGAAAAACCATATGAAGGCCGGGTGCCAAGGTGCCCGGCTCGGCCGCGGGAGTCTGCTCCCGTGACCCGGACTGTCCGTACGGACGGTTATTTTGCGTACCCGGCAGTTGTCCTGCGCGATGCAGGAGCGTCGAGTACGGAGGGGAGGCAACTATGCCTACGATCAACCAGTTGGTCAGAAAAGGTCGTGAGAAGGTCACACACAAGACCAAGTCTCCGGCACTCGAGGGATGCCCGCAGAAGCGTGGCGTCTGCACAAAGGTCATGACAGTGACCCCGAAGAAGCCTAACTCAGCTCTGAGAAAGGTTGCCCGTGTCCGTCTTTCGAACGGAATCGAAGTGACAGCATACATTCCCGGTATCGGTCATAACCTCCAGGAACACTCCGTTGTCCTCATCCGTGGCGGAAGAGTGAAGGACCTTCCCGGTGTACGTTACCACATCATCCGTGGAACGAAGGATACCCAGGGTGTCACCGACAGAAAGAGAAGCCGCTCCAAGTACGGAACGAAGAAGCCCAAGGCTTGATGAGGAGGTATCTTTATGTCAAGAAGAACAAACGCACCCGTCAGGGAGATCCTTCCGGATTCAGTTTACAACAGCACCGTCGTTGAGAAGTTCATCAACCGCATGATGCTCGACGGAAAGAAGTCCGTCAGCACACGCATCCTCTATGATGCCATGACCATCATGGGAGAGAAGACGGGCGAGCCCGCTCTCGATGTCTTCACAAAGGCCCTCGACAACGTCAAGCCCGTCGTCGAGGTCAAGTCCAAGAGGGTCGGTGGAGCCACTTACCAGGTTCCCACCGAGATCCGTGAGCCCAGGCGCGAGGCCCTCGCCATGCGCTGGATCATCGCCGCCGCACGCGGACGTGCCGGCAAGTCGATGAGCGAGAAGCTCGCGGCCGAGCTGCTCGATGCCTATGCCAACACCGGTTCCGCCTTCAAGAAGAAGGAGGACATGCACAGAATGGCAGAGGCCAACAAGGCTTTCAGCCACATCAGATTCTGATTGCAGGTCTTTCTGCGGAATCCAGGACCCGGGATGCGAATCCCGGGTTTTTCTTTTTATCCGGGGTGCGATAAAAAGACTGTTCAAAAGAATTTACACTTTTGTCCCCCGATGCTTGACAGCATATTGCGTTTTTTATTATAGTAGCCAAGGTGTCTTGCCGCCGGTATGCCCTAAAAATATCGGAAGAGCAGGATTCTAGAGCCAAACCAATCATTTTAGGGGTGATAAGGTGGTTCCAGAAACACGGTTTTTTCAACTTGTGCTATGTCACGGCCTGAGACGTCGGGCTCCTGACCTCTGGATTCCTTCTTTTAAAAAACTCAGAAAATAACAATGGTTTGTCTCGACGGTAAGTAGGTAAAGGCTTTGTGCCTTTAGAGCACATTCATTTATTTTTTGGATTTGTGACAAAAGGTCACAAGGAGGACATGATGGCTAAAGAAAAGTTTGAGAGAACCAAGCCACACGTAAACGTTGGTACCATCGGTCACGTCGACCACGGTAAGACAACTCTCACAGCCGCAATCACGATGTATTGCGCAAGGAAGTTCGGTGACAAGCTCCTGAGCTACGACCAGATCGACAACGCTCCGGAGGAGAAGGCCAGAGGAATCACCATCAACACCAGACACGTCGAGTATCAGTCCGACAACAGGCACTATGCCCACGTCGACTGCCCGGGCCACGCAGACTACATCAAGAACATGATCACCGGTGCTGCACAGATGGACGGAGCTGTCATCGTTGTTGCCGCTGACGACGGTGCAAAGGCACAGACAAAGGAGCACATCCTTCTCGCCAGACAGGTCGGTGTACCTGCAATCATCGTTTTCATCAACAAGTGCGACATGATCGACGATCCCGAGCTCGCCGACCTCGTTGAGGAGGAGATGAGAGATCTTCTCAACAGCTATGGTTTCGACGGAGACAACTGCCCGGTCATCAGAGGATCCGCATACAAGGCCATGACAGAGCCCGACAATCCTGAGGCAACAAAGTGCATCCAGGAGCTGCTGGACGCCATGGACGCATACATCCCGCTTCCGGAGAGAGACGTCGACAAGCCGTTCCTCATGCCGATCGAGGACATCTTCTCCATTTCCGGTAGAGGTACAGTCGTCACCGGTAGGGTCGAGCGTGGTGTCATCCATGTCAACGATCCTGTCCAGATCGTCGGAATCAAGGAGACCCGTGACACAGTCTGCACAGGCGTCGAGATGTTCCAGAAGACTCTTGACGAAGGTCAGGCCGGCGACAACATCGGAGCTCTGCTCAGAGGTGTCGACAAGAAGGAAGTCGTCAAGGGACAGGTCCTTGCAAAGCCCAAATCAATCACACCGCACACGAAGTTCATCGGAACAGTCTACGTCCTCTCCAAGGAAGAGGGTGGCCGCCACAGCGCATTCGTCGCAGGTTACAGGCCCCAGTTCTACTTCAGGACAACCGACATCACCGGTACTGTTTCCCTTCCTGAGGGCGTCCACATGGTCATGCCCGGAGATCACACAGACCTCATCGTCGAGCTGATCCACCCGGTCGCAATGGACAAGGGACTCCGCTTCGCTATCCGTGAGGGTGGTAAGACAGTCGCTTCCGGACAGGTTACGGAGATCATCGACTGATTGCAATTCGAATGCTTTGTCCGGGCTGCCCGCCCGGGCAAAGCCTGATTTTTTGGAGGAAAAATGGCTAACGATAGAATCCGCGTTAGACTGAGAGGTTTCGATGTTGAGCTCGTAGAGCAGAGCGCAATGTCCATTGTTCAGACAGTTGTGAAGGCCGGAGCAAAGGTTTCCGGACCGGTACCTCTCCCAACCCGCATTAACAAGATCACTGTTCTTAAGTCACCGTTCGTAAACAAGAAGTCACGTGAACAGTTTGAGATGAGAACCCACAAGAGGTTGATCGATATTCTAGATCCTACAGACAAGGTCATGGAGGCTCTCATGAAGTTGGAGCTGCCGGCTGGTGTTGATGTAGAGATAAAGCAGTAATGAGGTAAGAGATGTTAGGGCTTATCGGAAAGAAAGTTGGCATGACACAGGTTTTCGACGAGAAAGGTCGTCTGACACCTGTCACTGTCATTAAGATTGAAGGCAACGTAGTTGTCGCGGAAAGGACCGAGGACAAGAACGGCTACAGTGCCGCAGTTCTCGGCGCAGGCGAGATGAAGGCCAGCCGCGCGACAAAGCCATATGCCGGACAGTTCGATGGCGATCCCAAGAAGACTCTCATGGAGTTCCGCGATTATGAGAAGGAAGTCCAGGTCGGAGATGTCCTCGGTGTGGATCTCTTCAAGGACGTCAGATTCGTAGACGTCACCGGAACGTCCAAAGGTAAGGGCTATCAGGGTGGAATGAAGCGCCACGGTTTCGGCGGTGGACGCAAGACACACGGTTCGAAGTTCCACAGGGATCTGGGTGGTACGGCAATGTCCTCGACCCCCTCGAGGACTTTCAAAGGCAAGAAGATGGCCGGTCACATGGGTTTCGAGAGAGTCACAGTCCAGAACCTCAGGGTCGTCCGTGTCGATGAGAACCTCCAGGTTCTTATGGTCAAGGGTGCCATCCCTGGCCCGGCAGCAAGTGTTGTTGTTGTGAAGAAAGCGGTAAAGAAGTAAGGGTAACACGATGGAAGCAAAAGTTTTTTCAGTAAACGGCAAGGAAATCAAGACCATCGAGCTCAATCCGGAAGTCTTCGGAATCGAGGTCAGTGATGGTTCAATCTATCATGCTGTAAACAATGAGCTTGCCAACCGCCGTGTTGGTACCGCATGCACAAAGACACGTGCTGAAGTTAATTACAGCAATACCAAGCCTTTCAAGCAGAAGGGAACTGGTAATGCCAGAAGAGGTGACAAGAAGTCTCCTGTCATGGTCGGAGGAGGAACAATCTTCGGGCCGAAGCCGAGAGACTACAGCTACACGCTCCCCAAGAAGGTGAAGCGTCTGGCCATGAAGTCGCTCCTTTCTCTTTCTGTCCAGGAAGAGCGCTTGGTTGTTGTCGAGGATTTCACAAGCGAGAACGGCAAGACGAAGGAACTCGCCGGAATCCTCAGGAATTTCGTTGAGGACGGCAAGAGAACAGTCCTGATCATGAAGAATGATGATGCAATGCTCCGCCGCGCCGCAAGGAACATCCCTTATCTGCATGTCCTGGCTTATGACAAGCTTTCCGCAAAGGAGCTCCTTTATGGAAAGAAGGTCGTTATGCTCGAGACTGCAGCGAAGAACCTTAACGAGTTCTATGGCGACTGAGAGGTGACGACATGAGAGCAGATCAGGTAATAATCGAACCGATTCTCAGCGAGAAGTCAAATATCGCTCGTGAATCCGAGTGCAAGAAGTATACATTCAAGGTTGATCCGAGAGCCAACAAGTTCGAGATCATGAGCGCTGTCAAGGAGCTCTTCAAGGTCAACCCCACAAGTTGCAATGTGATGAATGTTTCGGGTAAGCCGAAGTTCTCCAGGGGCAAGGGTGGCTACATCAAGGGCTACACGGCCAGCTGGAAGAAGGCAATCGTGACTTTGTCCAAGGGCGAAGCGATCAACGCCATCGAAGGCGTATAAGGAGACGGAGTATGGCACTTAAATCATATAAACCCAATACACCGGGCCTCCGTCAGAAGACTGTTCTGGTGAGGAGCGAGGTAACGACCGACAAGCCGGAGAAGTCCCTGACAAAGCACCTTCACAGGACAGCCGGCCGTGATTCCTTCGGACGCGTGAGCGTGCGCAGGAGAGGCGGCGGACACAAGCGCTCCTACAGGACGATCGATTTCAAGCGCGACAAGGTCGGAATCCCCGGAACAGTCAGGACAATCGAATACGATCCGAACCGCAGTGCAAATATAGCATTGGTGTTCTATGCAGACGGTGAGAAGCGCTACATGCTTGCCCCGAAGGGACTTACAGTCGGTTCCGTTGTTGTCAGCGGACCCAACGCCCCCCTCAAGGCCGGTTGTGCACTTCCTCTCAAGAACATTCCCCTTGGTCTGACAGTACACAATGTAGAGCTCACACTGGGCCGCGGCGGACAGCTGGTCCGCAGTGCAGGTCTGGGTGCCACGATCATTGCCAAGGAAGGCGAATATGTTACTCTTCGCCTGCCCTCAGGTGAGATGAGGATGGTCTTCGGTGAGTGTTATGCCACAATCGGTTCCCTGGGCAATGAGGACCACATGAACATCTCCCTCGGAAAGGCCGGTGCAAGCCGCCATCTGGGAAGGAGACCCAAGGTGCGTGGAGTCGTCATGAACCCTGTGGACCATCCGCATGGTGGTGGAGAAGGCAAGACCGCAGCTGGACGTCATCCGGTCACTCCTTGGGGAAAACCGACCAAGGGTGCCAAGACTCGTTCAAAGAAGAAGCCTTCAGGCAATTTCATTGTGAAGAAGCGCAAGTAGGAGTTAGAACGTGGCTAGATCAATTAAGAAAGGACCGTTTGTTGAGGCTAAGCTCCTGAAGAGGGTTCAGGCTTCCAACAGCGCAGGTCAGAAGGACATGATCAAGACTTATTCAAGAGCCTCCGTGATCATTCCCGATATGGTAGGTTTTACAATTTCCGTCTACAACGGAAAGACATGGGTACCGGTATTCGTGACTGAGAACCTGGTCGGACACAAGCTCGGCGAGTTTGCGCCCACAAGGATCTTCCGCGGACACTCCGGATCGGACAAGAAGGCAAAGTGAGGAATAATATGGCTGCAACTTACAAAGCTTGTGCAAAGTATCTTATGGTTTCTCCGAGCAAGGTCCGTCCGGTCGCAGACCTGGTGAGAGGCAAGAGCTACGAGGAGGCCTTCGGTATCCTCAACGCAATGCCGCAGAAGGGTGCCCGTCTCATCCTCAAGGTGCTCGTGAGCGCCGGTGCGAACGCGATGAACAGGAACAACAAGCTCGACGAGAGTCAGCTCGAGGTTTCCGCCATCTACGTCGACGGCGGTCCGGTCCTGAAGAGGGTCTGGGCAAGATCTCACGGAAAGCGTGACATCCTCCTCAAGAGAATGTCTCACATCACCGTTGAAGTCAGCGAAATCGTGGGAGAGTGAGTATGGGACAGAAAGTTAATCCTATAGGATTCCGTCTCGGAGTCAACAAGACCTGGTCGTCAAAGTGGTACGTGGATCCGAAAGAGTATGCAGAGACCCTCCATGAGGACCTGCAGCTCCGCAAGGCACTGATGAAGTGCCCCGAGGTCCAGGGTGCCGAGATCTCCAACATCGAGATCAGCAGGAAGCCGCAGCGTGTGACTGTTCTCATCAGCACAAGCAGGCCGGGCGTCATCATCGGTGCCAAGGGCGCCAATATCGAGAAGATCTGTGAGCAGCTCCAGAAGTGCTCGACGAAGAAGGTTCAGGTCAAGATCAAGAGCCTCGAGCACGCTGAGAAGGATGCCCAGCTGATCGCCCAGAGCGTCGCAAAGCAGATTGTCGGCCGCATCGCCTACAAGAGAGCTATGAAGAACGCGGTCACCAAGGCCACGGCCGCCGGTGTCCAGGGAATCAAGATCAGGGTTTCCGGCCGTCTCGGAGGAGCCGAGATCTCACGTTCTGAATGGGTCAAGGAAGGAAGGATCCCCCTTCACACACTCAGAAGCGACATCGACTACGGTTTCGCGGTTGCCAACACGACTTTCGGCGCCATCGGCGTCAAGGTCTGGATCTACAACGGCGAGATCTATGACAGAGTCAAGAAGGACGATGCAGGCGCACTTGTCAGAAAGGCACCCGAGTTCGCAGTCGACGACGCTGTCGAGACAAAGTGAGGGGTAATCAGAAATGCTTAGTCCTAAAAGAATAAAGTACAGAAAGAAGCAGAGAGGAACAAGGGACGGTGTCGCACATCGCGGAAACCAGGTCTCCTTCGGAGAGTACGGTCTTGTTGCTCTTGAGCCCAGGTGGATCACCAACCGCCAGATCGAGGCTGCCCGTGTCGCCATGACACGTCATGCCAAGAGAGGCGCAAGGGTCTGGATCAGGATCTATCCCGACATGCCTTACACATCGAAGCCCATCGGAACCAGACAGGGTAACGGTAAGGGTGCTCCGGAAGGATGGGTCGCTGTCGTCAAGAAGGGTGCAGTCATGTTCGAGATGGCGGACGTCGACGAGCAGATCGCAAGGGAAGCTCTTACACTTGCTGCTTCCAAGCTCCCGATCAAGACAAAGTTTGTCGCAAAGAGAGAGGTTGAAGAGTAATGAAGAATTCATTTGCAAAGCTTTCGTACGACGAATTGGTCGCAAAGCGCGACGAGCTCAGGAAGAGCTATCTTAACATGAGAATGGAAAAGGTTCTGGGACATGTCGAGAATCCGCTTCAGGTGAGGAACATCAGAAGGCAGATCGCTAGGCTGAATACCCTGATCCATGAGTACACCTTGGGAATCCGCAAGGCAAAGTAAGAGGGTGAGTTATGGAATCCAGAAAGAAAAGTTTTATAGGCGTGGTTACCAGCGACAAGATGGACAAGACCATCGTCGTCACTGTCAGCAACAGAAGCCTGCACCCGCTTTATAAGAAGTACGTCAACAGCTCCAAGAAGCTGAAGGCACATGACGAGAACAATGATGCCCACGTTGGTGACACCGTCCGTGTTGTCGAGTGCCGCCATCTCAGCAAGGACAAGTGCTGGAGACTCTCCCAGATCATCGAGAGAGCTAAATAAGGAGATCGGTCATGGTACAGATGCAGTCTTATCTGAACGTCGCGGACAACAGCGGCGCCAGGCTTGTCCAGGTCATCAAGGTTCTCGGCGGCAGCCACAGGTATGTGGCCGGTGTCGGTGACATTGTAGTAGTAGCTGTCAAGGACGCTCTTCCGAACGGCGCCATCAAGAAGGGTGACGTTCTGAAGGCGGTCGTTGTCAGGACAAAGAAGGAATACCGCAGACCTGACGGTACATACATCAGGTTCGATGACAACGCATGCGTCGTCATCGATGCCAACAATAACCCCCGCGGAAAGCGTATCTTCGGGCCGGTCGCTCGTGAGCTGAGAGACGGATACATGAAGATCGTTTCACTCGCACCGGAAGTGTTGTAGGAGAAACAGAATGAGACTGAAGAAGAACGACACAGTCAAGATCATTGCCGGAAAGGACAAGGGTGTCACAGGCAAGATCATCAAGGTGGATCCCGAGAACGAAAGGGTCTACATCCAGGGTGCCAACATGGTCTCGAAGACCATGAAGAAGAGGAACCAGCAGGACAAGGGCGGAATCTCACAGGTTGAGGCTCCTGTCCATGTGTCCAACGTCGCGCTCGTCGTCTCCAAGAACGGAGAGACCAGCAAGGTTGGTTACAAGAAGGATGCAAGCGGCAAGAAGGTCCGCTATGCGAAGAAGACCGGAGAGGTAGTCTGATGGAAAAGTTCATACCAAACCTGAAGAGGAAATATCTTGAGGAAGTCGCACCCGAGCTGTACAAGGATTTCAAGTACACCTCCAAGATGCAGATTCCCGCCCTCGAGAAGATTGTTGTTTCCGCCGGCGTCGGAGATGCCATCGCGGACAAGAAGTATCTTGATGCAACAGTCAAGGAGCTGGAGCAGATTACCGGTCAGCATGTTGTGAAGACCAAGGCCAGGAAGTCCATCGCGAACTTCAAGCTTCGTGAAGGAATGGAGATCGGCGCCATGGTCACCCTCAGGGGCGACAACATGTGGTTCTTCCTTGAAAGGCTCATTTGCATCGCGCTTCCGCGTGTGAAGGACTTCAAGGGTGTCAAGCCGAATGCATTTGACGGTCACGGCAACTATGCACTGGGCATCACAGAGCAGATCATCTTCCCGGAGATCGATTACGACAAGATCGTCCGTGTCAGCGGCCTGAACGTGGCTATCGTCACGACAGCAAGGACCGATGAGGAAGGATTCGCCCTTCTCAAGAAGCTCGGCATGCCGTTCAGCAAGTAAGGGGTAGGATATGGCAAAAAAGTCAATGATAGTAAAGGCCCAGAGAGAGCCCAAGTTCAGCACAAGAACCATTCGTCGTTGCAGACTTTGCGGAAGACCCCGTGGATATTTGCGCAAGTTCGATATGTGCAGACATTGCTTCAGAAAGCTGGCCAACGAAGGCCTGATTCCTGGTGTGACAAAATCCAGTTGGTAGGAGTACAGAGAAATGGCAGTAAGTGATCCAGTTGCTGATATGCTGACTAAAGTCAGAAACGCCAGTCAGGCTAAGCATGAGAAAGTAGACATTTCCAATTCGAAGCTCAAGCTCCAGATCGTCAAGATCATGAAGAACGAGGGTTTCATCAAGAATTTCAAGAAAGTCACCAAAGACGGTGCCACATATCTTCGTGTATTCCTGAAGTATGACGAGGCTCATTGCCCGGTCATCCACGGTATCAAGAGAATCTCGACTCCTGGCCGCCGTGTCTATTCCGGATACAGGGAGATGCCCCGTGTTTTCAACGGATATGGCATTGTCATCGTTTCGACTTCTGCCGGAGTCATCACCGGTAAGAAGGCATCTGAGCAGTTGGTCGGCGGAGAGCTGATCTGCTCGATTTGGTAAGAGAGGGAACTATGTCACGTATAGGTAGATTACCAATTGATATGCCTAAGACGGTCAAGGCCTCCATCAAAGACGGAGTCATCACCGTTGAAGGACCAAAGGGCAAGCTGTCTCAGGAGATCAGCCCCGCGATCAACATCGAGATCGAGGCTGACAAGATCGTCGTCACAAGGGACAACGATGAAAAGCAGACAAGGGCTTACCACGGCCTGATGAGACAGCTGATCCGCAACATGATCGTGGGTGTTTCCGACGGATACACCAAGACCATGGTCATCGTCGGAGTCGGCTACAAGGCCGAACTCAAGCAGAACGTACTTGTCCTGACACTCGGATTCGCCAACGACATCGAGTATGTCGTGCCCGAAGGCGTGAAGATCGCCTGCGAGACGCCGACCAAGTTCAGCATCTCCGGTATCGACAAGCAGCTTGTCGGACAGACGGCTGCCGAAATCCGCAGCCTCAGGAAGCCTGAGCCGTACAAGGGCAAGGGAATCAGGTATGAGAACGAATTCGTCCGTTCCAAGAGCGGAAAGTCTGGTAAGAAATAAGGCGGGTTGAAGATATGAATAGAATTATCGACAAGAACAGAAAGCACGCAAGAAGGAAGCTTCATATCAGAAAATCCATTTCCGGAACAGCCCTGAGACCGAGAATGACTGTCTTCAGAAGCAACCTGCACATGTATGTACAGGTCATCGATGATACGACAGGCAGGACACTGGTCAGCGCAGGTACGGTCGAGAAGGAGCTTGCAGGTCTCAAGAACAACGTCGAAGATGCAGCAAAGTTCGGAGAGATTCTCGGAAAGAGATGCATTGAGAAGGGTGTCCAGACCGTGGTTTTCGACAGAAACGGTTACCTCTATCACGGAGTCGTGAAGGCTATCGCTGATGGCGCCAGAAAAGCCGGTGTAAAGTTCTAAGGTGGGTAGTATGGAAAGAAATAGAGATAGAAGAGAAAGAGAGAACCAGCCGAAGGAGTTCGTCGAGAAGCTCATCAAGCTGAGTGCTGTTTCCAAGACCGTCAAGGGCGGACGCCGCAGATCGTTCTCGGCCCTGGTTGTCGTAGGCGACCAGAAGGGAAGGGTCGGATACGGAATGGGAAAGGCCAACGATGTCTCCTATGCGATCCGCAAGGCCACGGAGACCGCCAAGAAGAACCTGATCACAGTCAACCTCAAGGATGCATCCATCCCCCACGAGGTCACAGGCAACTTCAAGAGCGCATGCGTCCTCCTCAAGCCGGCATCAGCCGGTACCGGAGTCATCGCCGGTGGTGCAGTCCGTGCCGTCTGCGATGCAGTCGGAATCAAGGACATCCTCAGCAAGTCCCTTGGATCCAAGAACACGATCAACACCGTCAAGGCCACCTTCGACGGACTGGCACATCTGTTCTCGGCCAAGAAGCTCTCGGAAGAAAGAGGCAAGAGCCTCAAGGAAATGTGGGGTTGAGCCATGGCAAAGAAGATTCGTATTGAACTGGTCAAGGGCCTTGCAGGTTGCCTTCCGAAGCAGAGAGCCACAGTCAAGGCTCTGGGCCTCGGCAAGATCAACAGCAGCGTCGAGAAGGAAGCCACTCCCGACACAATGGGAATGGTCCGTGTCGTCGAGCACCTCGTGAAGGTTGAGGAGATTTAACATGGGACAGATTCATGCACCGGCCGGTGCCAATAGAAACAAGACAATAGTCGGCCGCGGAGCATCTTCCAAGGGCAGGACCTGCGGAAAGGGCTCGAACGGACAGAACGCCCGTTCAGGCGGCGGTGTCCGTCCCGGATTCGAAGGCGGACAGATGCCTCTCTATCGCCGCACGGCGAGAAGGGGTTTCTCCAATGCCCCGTTCAAGAAGGAGTACGCTGTCGTGTCCCTGGACATGATCAACGAGACCTACCAGGACGGCGAGACCGTCGATCTCCAGTCCCTCAAGGACTACTGCATCGTCAAGGGCGATGTGGAGGCCAAGATCCTCTCCAACGGAGAGATCGCGAAGAAAGTTGTCGTTGACGGTGTTAAGGTCTCGGCAGCCGCAGCAGAGAAGATCAAGGCTGCCGGCGGAGAGATCAAATAAGGAAGGAAACTGATGTCAAACACCATTTCAGACATGTTCAAGATGGAAGATCTCAGGAAGAAGATCCTGTTCACGCTCATGATCCTCGCAATCACGAGGATCGGAACGGTCATCCCCGTTCCCGGTGTGAACCCGACCCTTCTTGAGCAGTACTTCCTGAGCCAGTCCTCATCCGGGAACCTGGGTCTTGTGGAGTACCTGAACTTCTTCTCTGGTGGTGCGTTCTCCAACTTCTCCCTGTTCACATTGGGTGTAATGCCTTACATCTCGATGCAGATCATCATCCAGCTGCTCATGCTCATCATCCCCAAGATGAAGAAGTGGGGCGAGGATGCAGAGGGAAGGAAGAAGATCCAGAAAGTCACCAGATACGGTACTATCGTCGTGTGTCTGCTGCAGTCGTTCGTCGTCACGGTCTATGCCAGGAGCATCCAGTACTATGTTCCGGGCGTGATCACGATCGACATGCTTCCTTTCACACTCATTTCAATGCTTACAGTCACAGCCGGTACGATGACGCTCGTATGGCTGGGAGAGAAGATCACACAGTACGGTGTCGGAAACGGTATCTCGCTGCTGATCTTCGCCGGTATCGTCGCCAGGTTCCCGTCGGCAATCAGCACCATGATCTCAGGTGTCGTCGCCGGAAAGGGATCGGCCAACTATATCAACCCGGTCTTCCTTGTCATCGTCGTTGTGATGTTCATCATCGTTGTGGCCCTGGTCGTCTGCGAGCAGGAAGGCGAGAGGAAGATCCCCGTGAACTACGCCAAGAGAGTTGTCGGAAGAAGGATGTACGGTGCGCAGAGCTCCTATATCCCGTTCAAGATCAACCCGTCCGGCGTCATCCCGGTCATCTTCGCCTCTGCTGTCCTGTCATTCCCGTTGCAGATCGCCAGCGCATTGGGTTCCAACGTAAAATGGCTGCAGTCAGTTGCAAATTGGCTTGATCCGTCAGGTGCACCCTACATCATCATCTACACCCTCCTGATCATCGCCTTTGCATTCTTCTACACACAGGTCTCCCTCAACCCGGTTGAGATGGCCAAGCAGATCAGAGAGAACGGTGGAAGCGTTCCCGGAGTCAGAGCCGAGAAACTCGAGGAGTACCTCACGAAGGTCCTCAACAGGATAGTTCTCCCCGGTGCCCTGTTCCTTGCTTTCATTGCATTGATTCCTACCCTGATCCAGATCATCTTCAAGTTCCCGCAGTCCGTTGCGATGCTCTTCGGCGGTACGTCGCTGATCATCCTCGTCGGTGTCGAGCTTGATCTGATGAAGCAGATCGAGAGTATCATGAAGATGCACCACCACGAGGGATTTGTCGGTGTGAAGAAGATCAAATCCAAGAATTTATAATTGCGAAGGAGCAGATCATGAAAGTTAGAGCAAGTGTTAAACCTATGTGTGACAAATGCAAGGTTATCAGAAGAAACGGCGTTGTTCGCATTGTCTGCGAGAACCCGAAGCATAAACAGAGACAGAAATAATTAGGGAGG
>JBGUMQ010000016.1:0-9929 GCA_045116915.1 Sphaerochaetaceae bacterium
AGCCTTGCCCAGATGACGACGATGGCTGCCGGAGTGGCGCACGAGATAAAGAACCCCCTGGCATCGATATCGATCTATCTACAGCTGATGGAGAAGATGATGGAGAAGAAGGGGTCCATGACAAGCGAGGAGGCCCGCAAGTACCTGGATGTCGTGGAGGAGGAGGTCGAGCGGATCAACAGGATCGCCGTCGACTTCCTGTTCGCTGTCAAACCCATGAAGGTGAACCTCACGGCGTGCAGCATGAACGACATAGTGCGCAAGACGGCCAATGTCGCCGCCCCGGAGCTCAAGGAGAAGGGGATAAGGCTCGTCATGCATCTTGCCACATCTCTTCCCAAGGTGTTCGCCGACCCGGCGTTGATGGAGCAGTCGCTGCTGAACCTGGTCAAGAACGCCATGCAGGCCATGCCTGAAGACAGGAAAGACCCGTGCGTCACCATCAGCACCTACATCGAGTCCGACATGGTGAAACTGTCGGTCCAGGACAACGGATGCGGCATGACGGAGGACCTGATGAGCAAGATATTCGAGCCGTACTACACGACCAAGAGCTCGGGTACCGGTCTGGGGCTGACGGTCCTGTTCAAGATAATGAAACAGCACGGCGGAGACGTCGTCGTGCATTCCGAATACGGGGAGGGATCGGAGTTCATCCTCCAGGTCCCGGTTCCGCAGACCGAACGCTTCAGGCTGACAGGGAGCAACGCATGAAGAGAACGATACTTGTAGTCGACGACGAGAAATACATCCGCGAGGGCCTTGTGGTCGCACTTGAGCTTGACGGTTACAACGGACTGCAGGCACAAGACGGGGAAGAGGCGTGGAGGATCGTCAACGCCGAGCCCGTCGACATGGTCATAACCGACCTGCGCATGCCGGGCATGGGCGGAAGCGAGCTCCTGAAGAAGATCTACACCACGTATCCGACCATCCCCGTCGTCGTTCTCACCGGACATGGCACGATCGAGGATGCGGTGACCGCAATGCAGAACGGTGCCGTTGATTTTCTTACCAAACCCGTCAATCTGGACCATCTTTCGGTTCTGATCAAGCGCTCGCTGGCCGGAAAGGACATGGCGGAGAAGAACCGCGAGCTTCGCACGGAGCTTGAGAACATGCGAAGGAAGAACGGCTTCTCCAGGATCATCGGCAAGAGCCAGAAGGTCCAGAAGCTCATAGAGACGATCCAGCAGATAGCCCCGTCGCGCGCCAGCGTCCTGATCACCGGCGAAAGCGGTGTCGGAAAGGAGCTTGTGGCCGATGCCATAGTCAGCTGCTCGGACCGCAAGGACAAGCCGTTCATCAAGGTCCATTGCGCGGCGCTGAACTCCAATCTGCTTGAAAGCGAGCTGTTCGGCCACGTGAAGGGAGCCTTCACGGGCGCCGTTGCGGACAAGAAGGGCCGCTTCGAACTGGCCGACGGCGGAACGATCTTCCTGGACGAGATAGGCGAGATCGATCCCGGAACGCAGATAAAGCTCCTGCGTGTGCTCCAGGAACGCGAGTTCGAGAAAGTCGGAGGGGAGAAGACCATAAAGACAGATGTCCGCGTGATCGCGGCCACGAACAGGAACCTGCTGGACGAGATAGCCAAGGGCAATTTCAGGGAGGACCTGTACTACCGTCTGAACGTCGTCAGCCTGGACGTCCCGCCGCTGAGGGAGCGCAAGGAGGACATCTTCCTGCTTGCCACGGCATTCCTCAACGAGTTCTGCAAGGAGAACAAGAAGAACATCGAGGGCTTCTCCAACGAGGCCCGCAGCGCCATAGCCGGCTACGACTGGCCCGGCAACATCCGCGAGCTGCGCAACTGTGTTGAAAGCGCCGTGGTCATGTGCCGCACAAGCCAGATCGAGCTGAACGACCTCCCGCCCGCCGTAAGCCGCGCGCGCCGGTCCGACACCATAGAGATCGAACTGGGGACCACGATGGACGAGGCTGAGAAGAAGATAATCCTGTCGACCGTGGCCTACTGCAAGGGCAACAAGTCCAAGGCCGCCGATGTCCTGGGACTGGGCCGCAAGACGATAATCCGCAAGATGCAGGAATACGAGGCACCTGCGACGTGACCACAGACCAGATCTACAGCATATTCGACCACGACGGTCTTCTCAGTTCGAAGATCGATACCTTCGAGTTCCGCGAGGGGCAGCTTCTCATGGCCCTGGATGTCCTCCAGTCCATGCAGGGCAATGCTGTGGCCGCGATAGAGGCCGGGACGGGGATAGGCAAGAGCTTCGCATACCTGGTGCCGGCGCTGTACGCCGCGTTCGACGACCCGTCGGACAGGACGGTCATCGCGACATCGACCATCAACCTGCAGAAACAGCTTCTGGAGAAGGACCTGCCGGCTCTGTTCAGGGCACTGGGAAGGGACTGCACCGTGGCCATCGCCGTGGGAAGGAACAACTACCTGTGCCTCAGGCGCCTGTCGGAGCTGGTGATGGACAACAAGCTCTTCGCCTGCGACGGTGTCTCCGACGTATCCAAGCTCAACAGCTTCGCAGCGGAGACGGAAACCGGACTCAGGACGGAGCTTCCGGGACGCATCGACTACCAGATATGGTCGTCCGTATGCTCGGACACCGATTTCTGCCATGGCGGCAAGTGCCCGTTCTTCAACGAGTGCTTCTACTTCAAGGCCAAGAAGAAGCTCGCCGACGCATCCATAATAATCTGCAACCACCATCTGCTGTTCGTCGACAGCCACACGCGCTACGAGAACGCCATAGGCTACGACGAGGATGCGGTGCTGCCGCCGTTCAGGCATCTTGTCGTTGACGAGGCCCACAACATGGAGCGCCACGCCACAGACCTGTTCACCGGAACATACTCCAGCTACTCGCTGCGCCGTCAGATGGACCACATCTGGGACAACAGGGGAATCAGGGGAATGGGATCCGGACGCCTTCTGGACGACCTGTTGCCGTATTGCCCGGACAAGAACATCTACCAGGAGATACTCGATTTCCACGCACTGGTCAGGGCCAAAGCCGATACGCTGAACATGGCCGTTCTGAACCTGCTGGACTACAACAGGCTGGCCCATCTGCTGTGCACCAAGAAGAACATGGGACGCATCATCGCCGAGATCGGTCCTGCCGCGCAGGAAGTGGTGGAGAACGGCGGGCGCCTGCTGGCAAGGCTGAATTCCTTTGCCGCCAAGCTGGTCATGGACGATGCCCTGAAATTCAAATCAGACGAGCTTCTGGTGCATGTGAACAGGATAGGGGACATCATCGGACTCCTTGGCTCCTTCATGGACCTTTCCAAGTGGGGCGACGAGATACACTTCCTGGACATCGAGCAGCATGGCGGCACACGCTATGTTACATTCAAGACCGCGCCGCTGGAGGTCGCCGGGATACTCTCCGATGCGCTGTTCAAAAAGCTCGATTCGGTCATCTGCACCAGTGCCACGATGGACCTGCACGACCAGTTCGGATACTGGTGTTCGGGCGTCGGCCTTCCGGTGGAGGGAAAGCCCTTCATACGCAAGGTCTATGAATCGCCGTTCGACTACCGCAACCGCCTCATGCTCCTGACGCCCTACGACACGCCGGAGTTCACCCGTGACAACGAAGAGGCCTACGCGGCATTCATCTGCGAATCCGTGTACGGGGCCGTCTCCAGTTCCGGAGGAGGGGCCCTTGTGCTGTTCACCAGCTTCAAGCTGCTGGAATACGTGTACGAACGCCTGAAACCGCGGTTTTCCGTCATGGGCCTGAACACGCTCAAGCAGGGCGATGCCGACCGCTACCACCTGCTGGAGCAGTTCAAGGAGGATACGGACAGCGTGCTGTTCGCAACCGACAGCTTCTGGGAAGGGGTCGATGCCCCGGGCAATACCCTGCGAATGGTCATAATCACGAAGCTTCCGTTCCGCATGCCGGACGACCCGATCTACAAGGCCCGCTACTCCAAGCTGGAGGAGGACGGCAAGAGCGGTTTCTACAGCCTGTCGCTTCCCGATGCGACTATGAGACTGAAGCAGGGCTACGGGCGCCTGATGAGGCACACCACCGACAAGGGCATCGTCCTGATACTCGATTCCCGCATAGTTTCCAAGGGCTACGGCGCGCTCATGCTCAGGTCGTTGCCGGAAAGCTACCATCCCGAGACGGAGGCCGCCACGTTGGGCCAGAAGATAGAGGGGTTTTTGTTCTGATGTTGTTCCGTGACCGGCTTGCAGATGCCTTGAGAGAAAACAATTGCCTAACCACGAAGGAGATATACGCCGTTTTCTCCGACATGAATCCGCGTACTGTGTCGTGGCATCTGCATGAGGAGCTGGACAAGGGGACCATCGTCCGCACAGCCCAGGGCCGCTACAGGCTGTCAGCGGGGATCCCGGAACAGGCGGAGCGGTTCTCCAACATCCCCGAGCTCAGCAGAAAGGCCCACGAGATCCTGGCGGAGTCGGGCTACGGATTCTACCTCTCCGGCCTGGACTGCATGAACGGCCTGGGCTTCAGGGTCGACGGCTCCTATCCGGTGGTGGTCTGCGCACATGCGAACGACGTGAAGGATGTGCAGCTGCTGCTCATGCGGGAGTTCGACCTTGCCATAACGGAGGATGAGAACGACCTGTTGGCAGATCCGTCCGTGCGCAACAGGATCCAGTTCGTTGTGCTCCGTTCGGAGGATTTCAGCCTCCAGAAGGACGGCTTCGCCTATGCCGAGAAGGCATTCGTCGACCTGTACTATGCCGTAACAAGGCTGGAGTATCCGGTTCCTGTCACCGAGCTTCCCCATATCCTGAGCCTGATCAGGCCCAATGCATTCCGTTTCAGACGGGCCACACGCGACAGGGGGCTTTCAAACGAACTCAACTTCCTTCTTTCCTACAAAAAGGATTTCATAAAGGCTTTCGCAGACTACATCTGATGCCTGCATAAAAGAAAACAACCGGGCGGAAACCCGGTTGTCATCCAATGCGCCTGAGCTGTTTTCTTTCAGCCGACGATTGCCAGCACGTCCTTGATGTTGAGGATCAGATACTCCTCGTTGTCCATCTTGACCTGTGTTCCGGCATACTTGTCGTGCAGGATCTTCTGTCCGACCTTGATGGTCTTCACATCCTCGCCGATGGCCTCTACCACGGCGATCTGTGTCTTTTCCTGGGCTGTCTGCGGAATGAAGATTCCACCGGCGGTCTTTTCCTCGACCTTGTCCATCTTGACCAGAACTCTTTCTCCAAGCGGCTTGATTGTCATATATGCATCTCCTTACGAAACATTTTGGGTGCGCGTGTGCGCAACATCAACAATATAGTCGAAAACATGGCAATCGGCAAGAACCATCACTGCTTCAGCGACTCGGACAGGGCCAGCGATGCAAGATGCCATTTCATGGATGTCAGCCCGTTGGCGGGATAGAAAACCCTGTTGTGTCCGTCGCGGTTGGGAAGCTCGAAATGCTTTCCGGCCTTGAGCGTGGCCAGGAACACCGAAAGCGGGTCGTCGTGCTCGTGGATCGTCTTGCCGTCGTACGTTCCGTCGTAGTCCCAGCCTTCATGTGAGAATGTGAGTTTCCCGTGTCCGACCTTGACGTAGTTGTCCACACCCGGCTTGTCTATGCCGTAGTCGACCTCGTCCTCCATCCTGAAATCCGGGTCCGCGACCTCTTGCCTCACGCAGGAATACTGCCAGTCGTACCACTGGCTGTAGTTCCGGAAATACTGTTTCTCCGTGTTCCATGTGAAGTTGAAGTCGTCGCCGATGGTGGCTCGTGTGCCGCAACTGGTGCAGAAAACGTCGTTGCCATCGCTTCCGATGGTGAATTCCTTTCCGCAGCAGGGGCATTTGTAGAACATCGTCTCGAAACCGACGGCCTTGTCGTCGCCCTTGACCGTGACGTTCTCGCGCCTTTGGAAATCGAACTCGTTGTATGTGAGGTACGATGTGATGCGCTCCATTATCTGGTCCTTGGTGAGGGTGGTGGACTCAGGACCGTCGATGATCCTCTCCGTATGGATGCTGACCTTGCCCTTGTGCTTGAATGTGGACCATTTGGCGTTTCCGAGTCCCGCGCCCTCGATGCGGCAGGCATAGACGGGGACCTTGAGGAAGCGGATCATCTTGGCGATGGCCGGGGAGATGTATCCCAGGTGGCCGCTTCCGTAGACGGTGCCCTCGGGGGCGATGTAGACCACACCGTTCTCCTTCTGGATCACGTACTGTATCTTGCGCATGGCCTCCAGGTCGGTCGTGAACTGGTATTTGGGGATCGCACCGATGGCACGGAGCCACGGGGCGAACTTCTTGAAGGTGAAGAAGTGGTATGTCACGAGGAACGTTATGCGCGCGGGCCTGACGGCGGCGGCGATGAACTTGTAGTCGTCGTTGGACGTGTGGTTGCTTATCAGAAGCGCGGGGCCCTTGACCCTGACACCGGATTCCACGAGGTTGAACTTGAACTTGCACAGCAGACGCGCGCCGATCCTGGCCACCGGAAGGTAGAGGAACGGGTTGGGCTTCTTCTGTATGACCTTGCTGCGCCGTGCGACGGCCTTTGTCTTTTCCGATTCGTCTGACATAGCTTGGATTCTACCATGATTCGGCTGCGCTTTGCATTATTTTTGACGTTCTTCTTTCCGATTCAGGATTCTGTTGTTATCTTTGCGGTGTTGAGGGTGAGAAAACATGGGTTGTTCCTACAAGTCCAATTCAGAAAAGGAAATCGAGCTGATCAGGCATCTTGAGCATCTGCGCTGTGCGATGAACATGCTGTGCGAGTGCTTCCTGGTCCGTGCCAAGGACATGGACGAGGATCCGCTGTGGAAGCGGTTCTACAGGATCCAGATGTCCTCCTATCTGTGCGCCAAAAGGAACCTGGATGTGTCGGCTCCCGAGGGCGACATGGTCCATGACCTCATCCGCGGAGTCTGGGAAGACGATGTGAAGGATTATATGGAGAACTCCAAGTTCGGTCCCATCTCCAACGTGGACCAGTGGTTCAGGACCATCAGGATAGACTTCCCGGTGGATCCTTTCGACCCGGATTGCGCCTTCTTCAGCGGCAATGCCGGTCCGCTTGTGTTCTCACTGTGTCAAAAGGACACGGAAAGGGTCTCCGGCGGGGCCAGTGCGTCAGAATGACACGATTGTTGGCCATTTAGGGTTGCAGGAAGCGGTGGAAACTGTCGCAGAATAATTATCAATTTCATTCATTACAATGGATTAATGTAAACAGTCTGTTTTTTGGCACGCTCCTTGCTAATCTGTCGGCATAGGAGATACCGTAATGGCAAACATCAACACCAACACATCCAACAACGCTGAGAACGGAGCTCTGAGCATGTATCTCAGGGACATCGAGAAGATCCCGCTCATCGGCAGGGACGAGGAATACGATCTTGCCATGAAGGCCAGACAGGGCGACAGCGCGGCACGTGAGAGACTGGTCAACGGCAACCTCAGGTTCGTCGTCAGCATCGCCAAGCAGTTCCAGGGCAGGGGTCTGCCGCTCATCGACCTGATCAGCGAAGGCAACATCGGCCTGCTCACCGCAATCGACAAGTTCGAGCCGGAGAAGGGCTATCATTTCATAAGCTACGCCGTATGGTGGATCAGACAGGCCATCCTCAAGGCCATCGGCGAGAAGTCCAGGATGATCAGGCTCCCGATGAACAAGAGCGCCGACCTCATCCAGATCCTCCAGGCCAAGAGCAACCTCGAGAAGAACGGCTACGACGACGCATCCGTCGAGGCCATCGCCGCCGAATGCGGCATGAGCGAGTCCGAGGTACTGGAGATCATGCAGATCGCACGCGACGTCTCGTCACTCGATGCCCCTGTGGGTTCCGAGGAGGATTCCAGCTTCGGCGATTTCATCGAGAGCGACGAGCCCAGGCCGGACGACATCGTCATGGACGAGGCCCTGAAGAACTCCGTCAGGAAGATCCTGGGAACGCTGTCCGAGAAGGAGAGGGGGATCATCACCCTCAGGTACGGACTGGACAACAACGAGGCCATGAGCCTGAAGGAAGTCGGCGAGGTCTACAACCTGACCAAGGAGCGCATCCGCCAGATCGAGAAGAAGGTCCTGGGCAACCTCCTGCAGAACGAGGAAGTGCGCGAGCTGAAGGCGTACATCGCCTGACCGGATTTTTCGATTTTCTGTTTGTAAAACAAATACTTGTACTGTATAATACTCGTTGTGATTGACAGGCACGGTGATTTTCACGAGAATCATCGTGCAAACTTATGGAAAAAAGGAAAGGAACATGGCAAAGAAAGTCACTAAGTACGTCTACTTTTTTGGCAATGGAAAAGCCGAAGGCACATCGAGCATGAAGGATCTGCTCGGCGGAAAGGGTGCCAACCTCGCTGAGATGACGAACATCGGTCTTCCGGTACCTCCGGGATTCACGATCAGCACGGAAGCCTGCGACTACTTCTCGAAGAACAACGGTGAGTATCCCGAGGGAATGAGGGAAGAGGTCCTGCTCAATCTCAAGCAGCTTGAGACGACAATGGGTGCGAAGCTCGGAGACTCGCAGAATCCTCTTCTGGTATCGGTCAGGAGCGGAGCTGCACAGTCCATGCCCGGCATGATGGATACTGTCCTGAACCTGGGACTCAACCCGGATTCAGTCGATGCACTTGCAAGGAAGACCGGCAACGAGCGCTTTGCATGGGACAGCTACAGAAGGTTCATCCAGATGTTCGGCGACGTCGTCATGGGAGTCCCCCACGACAGGTTCGAGGAAGCCATCCAGGACATCAAGGATGAGGAAGGCCTCACATTCGACTACGAACTGACCACGGACAACCTCCAGAACCTCGTCAAGAGATACAAGAGGATCTACAAGAGATCGACAGGCGAGGATTTCCCCGTCGACCCCCAGGACCAGCTCTTCAAGGCCATCAACGCGGTCTTCCGCTCATGGAACAACGCCAGGGCCATCAAATACAGACAGATGAATGATATCCGCGGACTTCTCGGAACAGCCGTCAACGTCCAGTGCATGGTATTCGGAAACATGGGCGAGACATCCGGAACCGGTGTCGCATTCACACGTGACCCGGCCACAGGCGACAACCACTTCTACGGCGAGTATCTCATGAACGCCCAGGGCGAGGACGTCGTCGCCGGTATCAGGACACCGCAGTCGATCGAGACGCTGTGCAAGGTCAACCCGGGCGTCTACGACCAGCTCTGCAAGATCAGGGAGACGCTGGAGAAGCACTACCACGACATGCAGGACATGGAGTTCACGATCCAGGAAGGCAAACTCTACATGTTGCAGACCAGAAACGGAAAGAGAACGATCTTCAGCTGGCTCAGATCGCAGGTCGAGATGGTCGAGGAAGGCCTGATCGACAAGAGGACAGCCGTCTCCCGTGTTCCCGCCGGTGAGTTCAACAAGCTCTTCGCCCCGATCCTGGACCAGGCCCAGATCAAGGCCGACGGAATCAAGCCGCTCACCAACGGACTGAACGCTTCCCCCGGAGGAGCCTGCGGACAGGTCGTCTTCTCGGCGGAGGATGCCGAGGCATGGGCAGCCGAGGGCAAGGAAGTCATCCTGGTCAGAACCGAGACATCTCCCGAGGACATCGGCGGAATGGCGGTCTCCAAGGGTGTCGTCACATGCCGCGGCGGTATGACAAGCCACGCAGCTGTCGTCGCCAGAGGAATGGGATGCCCCTGTGTCTCCGGTGCAGGTGAGATCCATGTCGACCTTGCAGGCAAGTTCTTCGAGGTCAACGGAAAGGTTATCAAGGAAGGCGACTTCATCTCCATCGACGGATTCAACGGAAGCGTCTACGCCGCCAAGATCCAGGTCAAGCCTTCGGAGATCGTCCAGGTTCTCGAGGGAACGATGAAGGAAGAGGATTCCAACCTGTTCCAGAACTACAAGAAGTTCATGAGCTATGTCGACGAGATCAAGACCATGGGCGTCAGGACCAATGCAGACACAC